>NZ_JANXUQ010000294.1 GCF_025356155.1 Rhodoferax sp.
ATGGCTTCGTTGAGTGCGTCTTTCAAGGTCTTGCTGCCGGACTCGACGGGTACCACGGTCGCGCCCAGCAGCTTCATGCGGTAGACGTTGGGGCTTTGGCGCTTGACGTCTTCGCTGCCCATGTAGACCACGCATTCCAGGCCGTAGCGGGCGCAGATGGTGGCTGTGGCGACACCGTGCTGGCCGGCGCCAGTTTCGGCAATCACGCGCGGCTTGCCCATGCGCTTGGCGAGCATGGCCTGGCCGATGGTGTTGTTGATCTTGTGGGCGCCGGTGTGGTTCAGGTCTTCGCGCTTAAGGAAGATCTGGGCACCGCCCATTTCACGGCTCATGCGGGCCGCGTGGTAGACCGGGGAGGGGCGGCCGACAAAATGGGCCAGCTCAGACTGGAATTCGGCGATGAAGGCCGGCTCAAACTGGTACTTGGCGTAGGCGTCTTTGAGCTCGTTAATGGCGTGGGTCAGTGTCTCGGAGACAAAACTGCCACCGTATTTTCCGAAATGGCCGGTCGGGTCCGGTTGTTGGTATGCGTACATGATTTTTTTCTAAAGTGTTGAGGACAGAGCTGGCACTGCGTGCTGCGGTCTGTCCCGCAAGGTTTCAGGAAGTTGAGGACAGATCTAACACGGCGTGCTGCGATCTGTCTCGCAAGTTTTAGAACGCGGACCCGGCACGCGTAGGTGTGGCCTAGTCCGCTGGAGAATGGATTCGTAGGTTGTCGGCTGCGCGCACGGCGGCCACAAACTGTCGAATCTTGATGGGGTCTTTGATGCCCCTGAGGGGCTTGCCCTGAGCGTCCACGGCTTCTACACCGGAGCTCACGTCCACGGCCAGCGTTTTACAGCGCGGCCGAACCTGCGCGATTCCATCGCCCACGTTTGCAGGTGTAAGTCCACCACTCAAGACGAGGTGAGCGTTGACGCTTGGAGGAAGAAGTGACCAATTGAATGCCTTGCCGCCGCCACCGAATCCGTCGACGTGGGCGTCGAGCAGAATGGCCTGGGCGTTTGAGTAATCGTTGGCGAATTGTACGAGGTCAAAGCTGGCAGCGCCATCACCCAACGGAATGCGCGCAGCGCGCATCCAAGGGCGCTTGCTCTCCAGTGTTGCCAGATGGCAGTCCTGGGGGCTTTCGTCTCCATGAAATTGGACGGTAGCCCCCGGAATCATTGCACATACCGCTATCACTTCTGTAGCGGTTGTGTTGACAACCAGCAGAACAGGTGTCACAAATGGAGGCAGGCGTTTAGCCAACTCAGCTGCGCGCTCTATGCTAACGGCGCGTGGGCTTTTGGCGTACAGCACAAAGCCGATGGCATCGGCCCCGGCCGCAACGGCCGCGTCCACATCCTCCTCGCGGGTCAGGCCGCAGATCTTGATGCGCGTGCGAGTGTGAAATGTCATGGCAACCCATCATACGCAGGTGCGCTGTCGGGGATGCCCCACTTGGCGTCGTACCGCGGGCCGAGGAAGTACAGGCCATCGGGGGAAAAGGTGGGAGCGGCAACGCGTCGGTCCCGCGCGGCCAGCACCTCGGCCATCCATTCGGGCGGCTTCTTGCCCTGGCCAATCTGCACCAGACATCCCATGATGTTGCGAATCATGTGGTGCAGAAAGGCGTTGGCCTCAAATTCGATGCGCCAGTATGAGCCGCGCTTGCTGAAAGCGATTTCCGCCAGGTTTTTGACCGGGCTCAGGGCCTGGCACTGGGAGGCTCTGAACGACGTGAAGTCATGTTCGCCCAGCAGAATGTCTGCCGCTTGGCGCATAGCATCGTGGTCCAGTGCGCGGAAGGCCCAGCCCACACGACCCTGGTCTATGCTGGGGCGTACTGGGGATTCGTACAACACGTAGGCATAGCGGCGTGACGTTGCACAGGCGCGGCAGTGGAATCCATCGGGGGGAATGACAGCCCACTGCACGGCAATGTCACGGGGCAGGTTGGCATTGGTGCCGCGGACCCACGAATGGGTGTCGCGGTCCAGCGGCGTATCAAAGTGCACCACCTGCATAATGCCGTGCACCCCGGTATCGGTACGGCCAGCACACAGGGTAGACACGCGCTGTGCGGCAAATTTGCCCAGCGCTTTCTCCAGCTTGTCTTGCACGGTCTGGCCCGAGAGCTGGCTTTGCCAGCCCTGGTAGGCCTGTCCGTTGTAGCTGATACCTAGCGCGACCCTCACGGCAACGTATGTGCGTCAGGAGAGCGCCGCCCACCGAAGTGGGTTTAGCTCAGGTTGGCCAGTGCGCGCTGTGCCTTGGCGCGCATCTCACCAGTGGCTTCCGCAACCACTTCTTCAATCAGCGCACGGGCACCGTCTTCGTCACCGATGGAGACAAACTCATCGGCCAGGGCGAGTTTGGTTCCGAGTGGGTCTTCGCCGAGATCGTCCGACGCGGTCGGCTGTTCGGACACCGGGGCGTCGAGGTCCAGCGACAAGGAGCCCAGGTCAAACTCCAGCATGCCAGAGTCAACTGCTTCCGTGTGCACAGCTGCCTGCGAAACGGGCATGGGCGATGTTGCGTTGAAGTCGGGCAGCGGCTGATGGTGCACCACAGGTGCAGGTTCATCCAGATCCATGGACAGCGAGATTTCTGGCAAAGCGCTAGGCGCTTCATGCAATACGGGAGCAGTCGCATGCACCAGAGGAGCCGACGCGGAATCCCCGACAGGCATTTCGAAATCCATATCCATATCCATATCCATCGGCGCGTGTGCATCACTGCCGGCCATCGCTGGCATCTTAATGGTCTGCTCAACCTTGGTTTGGTGGAAGTTGTCCTTGCCCATGTCGCTGACGGCGCTGGCAGGTTCAGGCTCGTCCAAAGAGAAGTCTAAATCCAGATCAAGGTCGACACCAGACACCGATTCGCCTGCATCCGCACGAGCGGGCTGCGGTATCGTGCTGTTGCCGAAGCTGGAGTTGGTTGCCGCAACCGGTTGTGTACCGCCGTGGGGTGGTGCACCACCAGGTTGGTACAAAGGGTTGCCGGGGTCGAAGCCCATGCCCATTTCGCAAATGCGGGTCCAGTCCGGGCTGTTGGCGCCGGCTAGTTGGAAGGCTTGGGTGGCACTGGCTTCGAAGTTTTTGGCGTCGCGGCGTTTGGCAAAAATCTCCAGCAACTTGGTGTGGATTGCCAAGCGGCCTGGGTTGGTGCGCACCGCTTCGCGCAGAATTTCTTCAGCTTGCAGATCGCGGCCATAGGCCAGGTAAACGTCCGCTTCCGCCACCGGATCCACGTCGTCTGCTGCGTCCAATTGGCTGGCGGAATAGACCATAGACGAACCCGAGACTGAATTCTCGTTATTGGTGTCGACCCGCTGTCCACCACTGGCACCGAAGAAAGAATCTGGTTGCAGACGGCTCTCCAGGAAGGAGCTGTCCATGTTCGACTGGTTCTTCTTGCGCTGGCGCGTGCGCCAGAAAGCAAACCCACCCAATAGTGCGATGAAGGCACCAGCTCCGTAAGGCAGCCATGGGTTGCTCAACAATTCGTCTATCAGGCTGGGTTCTTCCATTGGCTGGGGAACCGGCACGGCCACCTTGGGCTTGATTGGAGCCGATGCAACGGGCGCCACGGGTGTGGAAGCCGGTGCCGACGCGGCAGCTAAAGCCGATGCGGAGGCAGGTGACGACGCGGCAGCTAAAGCGGGCGCGGAGGCAGGTGATGACGCGGCTACTGGCGGTGTAACAGCAACAACCGGTGTCGAAGGCGGTGCTGCGGGTACGGGCGGCGGCATGGCGACAGCAATAGCTGGCACAGATGGCGCAGCCGCAGGCTTGGGCTGTGATGCAACGACAGTCGCAGCCGCAGCGGGCACGGCAGCACTGGCGCCGCCAAGCTTCTTCAAATCACTGATGTTCTTGGCGATTTCGGTCGCGCGGGCTGCAGCTTCTTTGTCCGCACGCTCTTTGGCAATCTTCGCGTCGCCGGTCTTGGTCTGAACCGATCCCTTGGACAGCGTCAGCTTGTCGGGTGTGACCGCAGCAGTTTTCTTGTCTTCAACCTTGGTGTCAATTGCACCACTGGTTTTGCGCGCAGGGGCCGCTACCGCAGCCACCGGGGCATTGGTAGCCAGGTTGCGCCGGAACTCATTGAAATCCTTGCTTTGTGCGATGACGGTCTGCGTAGCCTCGGCTGTTGACAGCGCCTGAGCCTGCTCCGAACTGGGCACGTCCAGCACGGCACCTGAGCGGATGCGGTTGATGTTGCTGTGGACGAAGGCGTCGGGGTTGGCACGCAGCAGGGCCACCAACATCTGGTCCAAAGAGATACCGGCCGGTTTGGTATTGGCGGCAATCTTGCCTGCCGTATCACCGGTCTTGACAACAACGCGCTTGGCATCATCCTGCTGCGCGGTGGCCGCAGGCTTGGCAGGGGCGCTAGGTGCTGCGGGGCGCACAGGCGCCGTATTGCGCATCGGTTCAGTGGCCACCGGCGAAGGCTGGCGCATGATGCTGGGGCTGTTGGCCGCAGAGGTTTGAGGCAATGTAGCTGCAGTCGGCGCGGCGCGGCGCGTGACGGGCGGGTCAAACAACATCGTGTAATCACGCAGGATGCGTCCCGAGGACCAGCTGGCCTCAATGATCATGTCCACAAACGGGTCGTTGACCGGGCGGTCACTGCTGAGGCGGATATAGGCCCGACCATCCGCGCGGCGCTGCAGGCTGGCCTGCAGGTTGGCGATGGCAGCGTTGTATTCCAGCCCGGCGGCCGCAAATGCTTCAGGAGACGCTACGCTGGTTTTCAGCGAGGACGCCTCTTCAGCATTGATGTCCGGCACGTCAATTTCTGCGCGCAGCGGCTCGCCCAAAGCTGACTGCACCGTGATGCGGCCAAGCGACAGCGCCCAAGCCCCGGTTGTGGAAAGGCCGAGTAGCGCAATGGCCGCAGCCGCTACGGCGGTTTTTTGCCAACGATGTGACTTTGCTATCAATTTATATGCCTCCGGTGCTGCTCTCGAGCCGCAATGACTGTGCTTATTTGCGGCCCAAAAGCCAGACTCTCAAAACGTAAAAAGTACCATAACATCAATGTCTTAGGCTGACAAGCTAAGAAAGCGCTTAACTTTCAAGGCGGCGCCGGCTGCCCATGATCTTGGTACTCTTATGTTGCCCTGCGACAACGACTCAGAAGTGTAATCTGTGCGGATGCCCTCGAGTTGAATTTAATTACGCTGACAGCAAAATGCGTAGCATCCGGCGCAATGGCTCTGCGGCTCCCCAGAGCAATTGGTCGCCAATCGTGAAGGCACCAACGTATTGCGGGCCCATGGCTAGTTTGCGAACCCGGCCCACCGGAATGGTCATCGTGCCGGTCACCGCCACGGGTGTCAGGTGCTGGATAGTGGCCTCACGGGTATTGGGCACGACATTGACCCACTTGTTGTCGGCCGCCATCATGGCTTCGAGGTCCGCAACTGGCACATCCTTGTTCAGCTTGAAGGTCAGGGCCTGGCTGTGGCAGCGCATGGCGCCCACGCGCACGCAGAAGCCGTCCACGGGAATAGCTGGTGTGCTGAAACCTTCGCCCATGCCCATGATCTTGTTGGTCTCGGCCATGCCCTTCCACTCTTCCTTGGACATGCCGTTTCCGAGGTCCTTGTCGATCCAGGGAATCAGCGAACCACCCAGTGGCACGCCAAAATTGGCCGTCTCCGAAGAAGTTAGTGCTCGCTGCTTTGCGGCAACCATCCGGTCGATTTCCAGGATGGCGCTCTTGGGGTCGTCCAGCAGTGCCTTCACTTCGGCATTCAAAGTGCCGTACTGGGTCAGCAGTTCGCGCATGTGCTGCGCACCGCCGCCGGATGCCGCCTGGTAAGTCTGGGTGCTCATCCACTCCACCAAACCGGCCTTGTACAACGCACCCACGCCCATCAGCATGCAGCTGACGGTGCAGTTGCCGCCGATCCAGTTCTTGCCGCCGTTGGTCAGAGCCTTCTGGATGACGGGCATGTTGACGGGGTCCAGAATGATGACGGCGTCTTTGTCCATGCGCAGCGTGGAGGCGGCGTCGATCCAGTGACCGTTCCAACCTGCGGCACGGAGCTTGGGGAAAACTTCGCTGGTGTAGTCGCCGCCTTGGGCACTGATGATGATGTCGCAGCGCTTCAGGGCTTCGATGTTGAAGGCATCCTGCAGCGTGGTTTCGTTCTTGGCCTGGGCCGGGGCTTTGCCGCCGGAGTTAGACGTGGAGAAGAACACGGGTTCAATCAACGCGAAGTCGCCTTCGGTCTGCATACGGTCCATCAGAACCGAACCCACCATGCCGCGCCAACCGACCAGACCCACCAGGGGCTGTGAGCCTCCAGCTACGAGATTACCTAACTTCATGACATTGCCCTTTCAGAAAAAATTCAAAACACAGAATTTGGTCTGCCCGGCTCGTCTGGCCGGGTAGGGCGCGACGAACCTGGCTCTTTAGCCTTTAATGGTTGTCGTTTTGGTGGTGGTAGCAGGCAGAGCCGACGACGACACACCAGCCCACGCACCCGTACCGCCGCAGAAGGGCAGTACCAGGGAAACGGGGCGATTGACTTGCATGTGCCGATTGTAAGCGAGATGTTTTGACCCCCACGCTGGTCGCTTCGCGTACTGCGCTGCCCCCCAAGGGGGTGCAATTCGCCTTGGGGCGGCCCGGCGGCGAATTACAGCGCTTTGACAACCGCGTCGCCCATCTCGCGCGTGCTGACCCGTGTCGTGCCTTCGCTGTAGATGTCGGCGGTGCGCAGGCCCTGTGCCAGCACCTTTTGCACGGCGGCTTCGATGCGCAGCGCGGAGGCTTCCTGGTTCAGGCTGAAGCGCAACATCATCGCGGCGCTCAGGATGGTGGCCAGCGGATTGGCGATGCCCTTGCCCGCGATATCGGGTGCGCTGCCGTGGCTGGGCTCGTACAGGCCCTGGTTGCTGGAGTTCAGTGATGCGGAAGGCAGCATGCCAATCGACCCGGTCAGCATCGACGCTTCGTCCGACAGGATGTCACCAAACATATTGCCAGTCACCACCACGTCAAAACGTTTGGGCGCCTTGACCAGTTGCATGGCCGCGTTGTCCACGTACATATGGTCCAGCGCAATGTCGGGGTATTGCAGGCCGACGTCGCTGACCACGTCTTTCCAGAATTGGAAGGTTTCCAGTACATTGGCTTTGTCCACGCTGGTCACGCGGCCTTCACTTCCCGATGCCTTGCGCTTGCGCGCAGCCTGGAAAGCGACGTGGGCGATGCGTTCGATCTCGGGGCGGCTGTACCGCATGGTGTCGAAGGCTTCTTCGGCCCCGGGGAAGTGACCATCGGTGGCGATACGGCGGCCGCGCGGCTGGCCGAAGTAGATGTCACCGGTGAGCTCGCGGATGATCAGGATGTCCAGGCCCGAGATCAGCTCGGGCTTCAGGCTGGAGGCATCCACCAACTGCTCGTAGCAGATGGCGGGGCGGAAGTTGGCGAACAGGCCCAGGTTCTTGCGCAGGCCGAGGATTGCTTGCTCAGGGCGCAGAGGGCGGTCCAATTTGTCGTATTTCCAATCGCCCACGGCGCCGAATAAAACCGCGTCGGCTTCTTTGGCGAGTTTGAGCGTGGACTCCGGCAGCGGGTGGCCATGCGCCTCATAGGCGGCTCCGCCGACCAGGGCGCTTTCCATTTCGAACTGGAGATCCAGAACCTTGAGCACCTTGACGGCCTCGGCCACGATTTCGGTACCAATGCCGTCACCCGGCAAGACTGCGATTTTCATATTCAAACTTTGAGGTAAGGGGGGCGCTATTGTTTTAGTAGCTGCCTAGGCAGTCATGGTGAGGGCTAGCCACGGTTTTTTCGCAAGACGTTCGGCTTCAAAGGCTTTGATCTTGTCGGCGTGGCGCAGCGTCAGGCCAATGTCGTCAAAGCCGTTGAGCAGGCAGTACTTGCGAAAAGCCTGCACGTCAAACGCAATCTCCTCGCCCTGGGGCTTGACGACGACCTGGCGCTCCAGATCGATGGTGAGCTGATAGCCGGGAAAGGCCAGCGCCTCGTTGAACAACTGGTCCACCAGCGCTTCACTCAGCACGATGGGCAGCAGTCCGTTCTTGAAGCTGTTGTTGAAGAAGATGTCGGCATAACTGGGTGCAATGATGGCGCGAAAGCCATACTGGTCCAGCGCCCACGGCGCATGCTCGCGCGACGAGCCACAACCAAAGTTCTTGCGCGCCAGCAGGACGGACGCGCCCGTATAACGCGGCTGGTTCAGCACAAAGTCGGGATTCGGCTTGCGGCTGGCCGGGTCCTGGCCGGGAAAGCCCGCGTCCAGGTAACGCCATTCATCAAACAGGTTTTCGCCAAAGCCGGTCTTGCGGATGGACTTGAGAAACTGCTTGGGGATGATGGCATCCGTGTCCACGTTCTCGCGGTCCATGGGCGCTACCAGGCCCTTGTGAATCGTAAATTTGTTCATTTTTTCTTGGCCGCAGCATCCTCGATTTTTTCGCCAACCTTCTGGACGTCCTGCCCCACACCCTTGACGGTGTTACAGGCGCTCAGTAGCAACAGGGCGGATACGCAGACTGCGGAAACAATGGTTTTCATGGTGGAGTCCTTGGGTTTGGGAGGGGAGTTAGCTGAACTTGCGGATATCGACGAAATGGCCGTGGATGGCTGCGGCGGCGGCCATCGCTGGGCTCACCAGGTGGGTACGCCCACCGGCGCCCTGTCGGCCTTCAAAATTGCGGTTGCTGGTGGAGGCGCAGCGCTCGCCGGGCTCCAAGCGGTCGGCATTCATGGCCAGGCACATGGAGCAACCGGGTTCGCGCCACTCAAAGCCAGCGGCCTTGAAGATTTCATGCAGGCCTTCGCGCTCGGCTTGTTCCTTGACCAGGCCGGAGCCGGGTACGACCAAGGCCAGCTTGATGTTCTTGGCGACCTTTTGGCCGAGCTTTTTGACCACGAGAGCCGCTTCGCGCATGTCTTCGATGCGGCTGTTGGTGCAGGAGCCGATGAACACCTTGTCGACAAACAGATCATCCAACGCTTTGCCGGGCTCCAGGCCCATATAGGTCAATGCGCGTTCAATGGCACCGCGTTTGTTGGCGTCTTTTTCCTTGTCGGGGTCTGGTACGCGGGCGTCGATCCCCAACACCATTTCAGGCGAGGTGCCCCAGGTTACCTGTGGCACGATTTGGGTGGCGTCCAGTTCGACGACGGTGTCAAAATGCGCACCTGCGTCGGTGTGCAATGTCTTCCAGAACGCGACTGCCTGGTCCCATTCCACAGCAGCGGCCTCGGGGCTTGTTGCGTTGGCACCGGGGGCGAGAGGGCGGCCCTTGACGTAGTCGATGGTTTTCTCATCCACCGCCACCAGGCCCGCGCGGGCGCCGGCTTCGATAGCCATATTGCAGACTGTCATGCGGCCTTCCATAGAGAGCGCACGAATCGCAGAGCCGCCAAACTCGATGGTGTAGCCGGTGCCACCCGCGGTGCCGATCCTGCCAATGATGGCCAGCACGATGTCTTTGGCGGTAATGCCGTGGGCGACCGCGCCGTCGACCTTCACCAGCATGTTCTTGGCCTTCTTGGCCAGCAGGGTTTGCGTGGCCATAACGTGCTCGACCTCGCTGGTGCCAATGCCGTGGGCCAGTGCGCCAAACGCGCCGTGGGTGGAGGTGTGCGAGTCACCGCAGACGACGGTCATGCCCGGCAAGGTCGCGCCGTTCTCGGGCCCGATGACGTGGACGATGCCTTGGCGTTTGGACAGGAACGGGAAGTAGGCCGCGGATCCGAACTCGCTGATATTGGAGTCCAGCGTCATGACCTGCTCTTTGCTGGTCGGGTCGGTGATGCCGTCGTAACCGCGTTCCCAGCCGGTGGTGGGGGTGTTGTGGTCGGCCGTCGCGACGATGGAGCTCACGCGCCAGACTTTGCGGCCCGCCACGCGCAGGCCTTCAAAGGCCTGGGGGCTGGTCACCTCATGGACTAAATGGCGGTCGATGTAGAGGATGGACGTGCCATCGTCTTCGGTGTGGACGACATGGTCGTCCCAGAGTTTGTCGTAGAGCGTGCGTGCCGTCATGGTCAAGTCTTCCTTGTGAAAATCAATTTTAGGCCGTTGCCCCGGGCAGCGGGGTCATCATGTGAATGGTGTCGGTGAGGTGGTCCACCAGCAGCCGCGCTGTGCGCGGCAGCGTGGAAAAGTCGCGGGCTATCAGCTCGATGCGGCGCGTGGTCCAGGCGTCGGTCAATGCCACGGCCGTGAGCCCGCCCGCGCTGTGCATCAGCGTAAATGCGCGCAGGGGCATGACGCCAATGCCCAGCCCGTTGAGGATCATGCGGCCCATGGCGTCCAAGCCGCTGACTTGTATGCGCAGCTTGATGCTTTGCCCTAGCGCGGCAGCGGCCTGGCGCATGGCCACGTAGATGGAGCTGTTGGAATGCAAACCCACATGGTCAAAGGCCAGGGTTTCTTCAAAGGCAACACTGTCCTTGGCCGCCAGTGCATGGCCCGTGGGCACGATGAGCACCAACTGGTCTTGCCGGTAGGGGAGGGTTTGCAGTTCGCCCACGCCATCCGCCGTGTTGCAGACGCCGAGGTCGGCCGCGCCCTCTTGCACTGCGCGCAGCACTTCGCTGCTGAGATGCTCTTCCAGATCAATCTTGACGCCCTGGTGCGCGCGGATGAAGGCGCCCAGGTCTTCGGGCAAAAACTGCACCGTGGCCGAGATGCTGGCATGTATGCGCACCTGGCCGCGCGCGCCATCGGCGTACTCGCCAAGGTCGGCCTGCATGCGCTCCAGGCTGAACAGCACGCTGCGCGCATGGTGCAACAGGCTCTGTCCCGCAGGCGTGAGGTGCACACCGCGCGAGTGGCGGTGCAAGAGCGCACTGCCCAGCGTGGCCTCCAGATCACTGAGCCGCTTGCTCAGGGCCGAAGGCGCAATGAATTCCCGCTGCGCCGCCTTGCCAATGCTGCCCGTCTCGCAGACAGCGGCGAATAGCTGAAGCGAAGTCAGGTCTATGCGGCGGGCGAAACTGCGGTCGGGGGTGTTCATGTCGTTAAAGACATCGCAAATAGCGATGTGCTCGCGCATTATCTCAAAGTATTGTGTTGTTTGGCATCGCGCTTTGCGATGGTAGGGGTGGCGAACCGTGCTTACCCCAGGACCGGCATGGGTGCGCCACGCCGACGCTGGGGTCTTTAGGTACTCGGGAAACCCTTTTGATGAAAATGGCCTGTAGCCCTCGTGAAATATATGCATGCAGCTATCAAATATGTAGCAATGAAAAAGCCCGCTGGCGTTGACCGCCAGCGGGCTTTTATCGGGTACAGCTATTTAGCGCTGAGCGATGGGTTGCACGTCGCGCTTCACCGAGCCGGTGAACAGCTGGCGTGG
>NZ_JANXUQ010000067.1 GCF_025356155.1 Rhodoferax sp.
TCGGCATCAAGGTGGTGGAAGTGCGTGCCGCGTCGGCCGAAGAGATTGCGCACAAGCACGTGCATGGGGAGCATGGGCACCACCATTGATGGTTGGGTGCTTGTGAAGTTTTCCGTGAATCGCTATTGAATCAATAGCGCGTTACTTATATTTCACGAGGGCTAGCGACCTATTTAACCAAAGGCCTATGCCTGTCTGTGGTTCGCGCACGGCAGGCGGCGTGGCTCACGTTCTCCGGGTCGTGTCGCGGGCGGGCAGTGTTGGTTGGCCTGTTCTGTTGCGTAAACCCAGTGTTCGGTGTGCCTGCTCTTGTGGCAACCGCAAGTGCGGCCTGCGCCCGCAAGCAACGCCACCCGCCTGGGGGAGCTTTGCTAGCGATACCTGGTTGATCCTCCACACAAAACCATTTGTCCGCGCACATCAAATGGGGCGACGGATCCCTGCCGCATGGGTATATCGCCATAGCTGGGTCATTTTTTCAGGACCTTTGCGAGTTCCACGACTAGGTCCTTAAGGTTCGCTATGTCTAGTGGCGATTGAACCTGATGTTCATCGACGGCTCGGCCGAAATAGACCTTGGTCAAGTCCGCGCGAATCTCAACCTTTTTGTCCTCTGGCATGAGCTCGATGAATGGGCCAATGGAAGCCAGTTCCAGCTCCGTTTGACGCGCTCGATCGGCGCTTGTCCTGTGACGTGCGGACTCCCGGGCCGTATACCAAGCAGGTGCTGTGATCGCAATCGCGTAAAGCAAACGCACGAGGATGGACCAGATGTTTTCTGGGGAAAATGGTTCGTGCCAGAACTTTAGAAAGGTTGCTATGGCGATACTAATTCCTGCGCCAAAGATCCCTACAGTGACCCAGCGCCAGAAATTAGCCTGAGTACTCTCATCCTTTGCGATACGTTGATAGTTGCCGGTGACGCCAATGTTACCCACGACTTGGACAATTTGAGCTGCTTTCTGGCGCTGGTCCTCCAGCGCATTTAGCTTCTCGTCGGCTAGCGCGGACGCATCGATTTGCTGCTTTGAGAAGACATCCTTGAACGATGTGACGGCGGCGTCGAAGGCCGTGCTTCTCTCGATCTCCTTCTCGGCAAAATCTTTCTGAAGATTTGCGACGGCAGCGGCAGCTTCTGCCCGTTCCTTCGACGCCGCTTCCTCCATCGTCTGGAGACGGGTTTTTAGTGATTCCGCCTGGGCCATGGCCTCGACTAACAGCTGGAGTAGTTGATCACGTTTGACTACGAGTTGACGTACCGATTCCGATGCAAGCTTAGATTGCGCGTCAAGACTAGTGATGAGCGACTGATCGGCGGGAGCCCCGTGTTGCTGGGGCAGCCCCCACATCAATGGCAACACCCCTCCCTCAAGTTGAGAGGCCGCGTTTGTAAGGTGCCCCGGATTTTTGTTGGATATGAAAGCCTGCAGCTCACTGAGAGGTGGCTGGAGGTTTGACTCAATACTGTTAAGGGCTCCAACACTGGCCAGTATTGCCGGGGTTTGTGCCAAATAGCTTTGAACTAGGCGCGTGATGGCAAAGATCTTGTCACGGGCAAAAGCGTACTGCTCGTTGTTCGCAATGTCTGGATCGGCAAACTCCTGTCGTGCCTGCATATCGAGGAGTTGAGATAGCTGGGACCGCAAAGGGTGATCGCGATAGGCAGAGGTAGTCATAAGTGAATTGTGCCTGCTCCGACAATGCCGACGTGATGTAGTCGTGTGCCCAATTTTTACATGACGAAATAGGGGTAGCCTCGCCATTGGTGTCGAATATGCCTCAGCACCGGCGACCACACAGCCCCTGATTAACCCCTTAGTGACACGCAGGATTGGCGCGAAAAAGGGTCCACGTTACTTTGCACGTTTTGGTAATGCAAATGCATTACCATGGGGCTGCGGCATTTATTTAGAACTGGAGCACATCATGCCTACCACGATGGAAGTCGAGTCCACCCTCACCGAACGTTACCAGACCACGGTGCCCGCGTCCGTACGCAGTGCGTTGCGCCTGGGTAAGCGCGACAAAATCCATTACAGCATCCGTCCTGGCGGCGAGGTGGTTTTGAGTCGAGCCGTTGATGTTGAAGCGGCCGATCCTGCGCTGGGTGCATTTTTGGGATTTCTGGCGCACGACATGACCCAGCATCCGGAGCGCCTGCGGGCAGTGGATGTTGACTTGGTGCAGCGCATTCAGGCGCTGACGGCTGGTGTGGAGCTGGATATGGGCGCTGGGCTGTCGCCAGACGATGAGTGAGCGGCAGCCCGCTTCACCTGCGGCGCCCTGGGTGGTGAATGGCTGGTCCGTATTTGCCCATCCGCTGTTCCTGGCGCAGTTGCAGGCCCTGACATTGCAGGTTGAAGCGCTCAAGGCCAAAGACCCGCAGGGCTATCTAAAAAAGAACGCAACCAAGCGCTTGGCGGCGATTCAAAAACTGGCGTTTGAAGTCATTCCACAAGACCCCTCCCGCGTCGAATACCGCCAGGGAGGCACCTTGGGTGATGAATACAAACACTGGTTTCGCGCCAAGTTTTTTCAGCAGTACCGCCTGTACTTCCGTTACCACCTACAGGCCAAAATCATTGTGCTGGCGTGGGTCAATGACGAAGACAGCAAGCGTGCCTACGACAGCAGCGACGACGCCTACCGTGTGTTTCGCAAGATGCTGGAGAGTGGGCATCCGCCGGATGATTGGGATGTGTTGCTGGGGCAGGCTAAGACGGGCAAGTAGGCAGTCCATATGCCGGTCAGATTTTCAACAAGCGTTTCGTCTTGAGCAACTACTCCTGAAGCGATAGCAAGTCCGTCAGCGCATCGGGAAGAACGATGACGGCCATTACTTGCGGCGCTGGCGAGCTGCGGCCAGTAGCGCACGTGATTCTGCGACGGATATGCCTTTGCCTTGCCTGCGGTCTTTCTCACCCAAGGCCAAGATTTTCAAGGCGGCGATGAGCGATTCCCTTTCCTGCAACTGCTTGAAGCTTTCAATCACTATGGACAACTTCATCCGCAACATACTCAAAAACTCCGCTCTGTGGCGACGGGAATTGCTGCATATTTTGTAGCGCCTTACGCAATATCTATGAGGGCTAGCGCCCAGAATGCATCAATGACGTTGTCTGCGGCCGTCCCGGCAGATTGAGCGCCGCAGTAGCCGCTGGCGACTGCGCCACCCGCTTCCCACGCCTGAACACCTGCAACCTTGTGGCCCGCAGCCGTATCGCTTCAATCGGGTCCTGCGCCTGCAGCAGCACAAAATCTGCGTTGCAACCCTTTTCAATCCCATACCCCTCCAGATGCAGGATCTTCGCCGCGCTGGTGGTTACGGCTTCGAAACACTGGCGCATGGCAGCCTGGCTGGTCATCTGGGCTACATGCAGGCCCATGCTGGCCACTTCCAGCATGTCGGCGCTGCCCAGCGAATACCAGGGGTCCATCACGCAGTCGTGGCCAAAGGCGACGGTCACGCCGTGGGCCAGCAGCTCGGGCACGCGGGTCATGCCGCGGCGCTTGGGGTAGCTGTCGTGGCGGGCTTGCAGTGTTATGTTGATCAGCGGGTTGCTGATGATGCTGACCCCCGCTTCAGCGATCAGCGGCAGCAGCTTGCTCACGTAGTAGTTGTCCATGCTGTGCATGGACGTGCAGTGTGAGCCGGTGACGCGGCCGTTCAGCCCCAGGCGCTGGGTCTCGAAGGCTAATGTTTCGATATGGCGCGACAGCGGGTCGTCTGACTCGTCGCAGTGCATGTCCACCAGCTTGCCCTGGGCGGCCGCCAGTTCGCACAGCAGCTTGACGCTCAGGGCGCCCTGTTCAGAAGTGCGCTCGAAGTGGGGGATGCCGCCGACCACGTCCACACCCATGGCCAGCGCGCGCTGCAACTTGTCCATGGCCTGTGGGTCGCGTAACACTCCGTCCTGCGGGAAGGCGACCAGTTGCAGGTCCAGGTACGGTGCGACGCGGCGTTTGACCTCCAGCAGCGCCTCCACGGCCAGCAGGCGCGGGTCGCAGATGTCCACGTGGCTGCGGATGGCCAGCAGGCCCTTGGCGACGGCCCAGTCGCAGTAGGCGAGGGCACGCTCAACCAGCGCCTCCTGCGTTAGCTGGGGTTTGAGTTCACCCCACAGCGCAATGCCTTCGAGCAGCGTGCCACTGGCATTGACGCGTGGCAGGCCGTAGCTCAGCGTGGCGTCCATGTGGAAGTGGGCGTCCACGAAGGGTGGGCTTAGCAGCAGGCCCTTGGCGTCGACCGCCTCAAGGGTCGGTGCCTGCAGACCGGGTGCCACGTCGGTGATGCGGCCGTTTTGCACCGCCACCGACATGTTGGTGCGTCCGTCGGGTAGGGTGGCGTTGTGGATCAGCAGGTCAAGCATGGGCGATCTCCATTAAGATTGCTATCAAAAAAGTAGCGACTCACGCATATTGCACGACGGCTAGCGGCATATTTCCCTAATACACCAAGCGCTCGGGGTGGATTTCCTGCAGGATAGTCGTCGCTATCTCTTCAATCGACTTGGTGGTGGTGGACAGCCAGCGAATACCGGCGCGGCGCATCATGGCTTCGGCCTCGCTGATCTCCATGCGGCAGTTCTCCAGCGCGGCGTATTTGGAGTTGGGGCGGCGTTCGTTCCGGATTTCGCTCAGGCGCTCGGGCTGGATGGTCAGGCCAAAGATCTTGGCCTTGTGGGGCACCAGCGCGGGCGGCAGCTGTTTGCGGTCGAAGTCTTCCGGGATCAGCGGGTAGTTGGAGGCTTTCAGGCCATATTGCATGGCCAGGTACAGCGACGTCGGCGTCTTGCCGCTGCGGCTCACGCCTACCAGAATCACGTCCGATTGCTCCAGGTCCCGGTTCATCTGCCCGTCATCGTGGGCCAGCGAGAAGTTGATGGCCTCGATGCGGCTTTGGTAGGCCTTGCTCTTGCTCGCATCGCTGAAACGGCCGATGCGGTGGTTGGATTTGAGTCGCAGCTCCTGCTCCAGCGGGCGCACAAACATGCCAAACATATCCAGCAGCATGCCCTGGCAGCCGTCCTGTATGACCTTTAGCACCTCCATATTCACCAGTGTGGTGAAGACGATCGGGCGTTCACCGTCCACCATAGCGGAGTTGTTGATCTGCCGCACGGCCTGGTGGGCCTTGTCCACCGTGTCGACAAAAGGCAGGCGCACGTGGCGGGCCTTGGTCTCAAACTGGGCCAAGATGGCGTTGCCAAAGGTCTCGGCCGTGATGCCGGTGCCGTCGGAGACGAAAAATACGCTGCGTTGGGTCATGGTGCGGGCTCGCTGGATGGTCGTCAGTGATTCGCAAGCGGTGGCCTGCAATAGGCCGCGTTGCCTGCGGGGTGCGGCCCCTACAATGGCTGCAATTGATGTATTTTGTCATTCCCCGACGTCCCAAAAAGCAACAACAGAGGGTTGGCGTGGAATGATCGCTGCTGATTGGGCGCGGCGTGTGCCGGTGCAGGTAGCAGCGAAACGGTTTTTTAACCTCCGGAGCTTTGTACCATGTCAACCCTGTTCGATCCGACCGATCTGGTCGTCCCCTTCGAAAATCTTCGCATGACCGACGTCGAGTCGGTCGGTGGCAAAAATGCCAGTTTGGGGGAGATGATTTCCCAGCTACCCCAGGGCGTGAAAGTGCCTACGGGCTTTGCCACTACGGCCCATGCGTTTCGCCAATTCCTTGCGCATGCTGGTTTGGCTGACAAGATCAGCGCCAAACTCAAAGAGCTGGATACCGAAGACGTGCGCGCGCTGGCCGTTGTAGGTGCCGAAATCCGTGCCATGGTCGAGGCCCAGCCCTTTCCCGCAGACTTGCAAAAAGCCATAACGGATGCGTTTGCCACGCTGTCTGCTGGCAACACCGAGGCCAGTTTTGCCGTACGGTCCTCCGCAACTGCCGAAGATTTGCCCGACGCGTCCTTCGCTGGCCAGCAAGAGACCTTCCTCAACGTGGTCGGTATTGAGGACGTGCTGCACAAGATGAAGGAAGTGTTTGCCAGCCTCTACAACGACCGCGCCATTAGCTACCGTGTGCACAAAGGGTTTGCCCACGATGTGGTGGCCCTGAGTGCTGGCGTGCAGCGCATGGTGCGTTCCGACCTGGGCGCGGCCGGCGTGATGTTCACCATCGATACCGAATCCGGCTTTTCCGATGTGGTGTTCATTACGTCAAGCTACGGTCTGGGCGAAACTGTGGTGCAGGGCGCCGTCAACCCGGACGAGTTTTATGTGCACAAGCCCATGCTTCGCGCCGGCAACCGCGCCGTCATTCGCCGCAGCCTGGGCTCCAAGCTGTTGCAGATGCAGTTCACGACCGCTGAGGAAAAGGCCAAGGGCGGCAAATTGGTCAAAACGACAGACGTACCCACCGAACTGCGCAACCGCTACTCGTTGACGGACGACGATGTCGAGCAACTGGCCAAGTACGCGCTGGTGATTGAAGAACACTACGGCCGACCCATGGACATTGAATGGGGTAAGGACGGTATCGACGGTTTGTTGTACATCCTGCAGGCCCGTCCAGAGACCGTGAAGAGCCAGGCCGGCAACCAGGCCGAGTACCGTTACAAGCTCAAGGGTTCGGGCACCGTGTTGGTCGAAGGCCGCGCCATCGGGCAAAAAATTGGTACCGGCCCGGTGCGCATCGTGCACAACATCAGCGAGATGGACACGGTGCAGGCCGGCGATGTGCTGGTGACCGACATGACCGACCCCAATTGGGAGCCTGTTATGAAGCGCGCTTCGGCCATCGTCACCAACCGTGGCGGGCGCACCTGCCACGCTGCCATCATTGCACGTGAACTGGGTATCCCTGCCGTGGTTGGTTGTGGCGACGCCACCGAACTGCTAAAGGACGGCATGCTGGTCACCGTGAGTTGTGCCCAGGGCGACACCGGCTTCATCTACGACGGTCTGCTGGAAACCGAGGTGACCGAGGTGCAACGCGGCACCATGCCGCAGAGCCCGGTCAAGATCATGATGAATGTGGGCAATCCACAGTTGGCCTTTGACTTCTGCCAGTTGCCCAATGAAGGCGTGGGTTTGGCGCGGCTGGAGTTCATCATCAACAACAACATCGGTGTGCACCCCAAGGCCATCCTCGACTATCCGAACGTGGATGCCGATTTGAAGAAGGCGGTGGAGTCTGTGGCCCGCGGTCATGCGTCGCCCCGCGCGTTTTATGTCGACCGTGTCGCCGAAGGTGTGGCTACCATCGCTGCGGCCTTCTGGCCCAAGCCGGTCATCGTGCGTTTGTCCGACTTCAAGAGCAATGAATACCGCAAACTGATCGGTGGCAGCCGCTACGAGCCGGAAGAAGAAAACCCGATGCTGGGCTTCCGCGGTGCCGTGCGCTACACCAGCACCGAGTTTGGTGAGGCGTTTGCGATGGAGTGCGAGGCGCTTAAACGTGTGCGCAACGAGATGGGCCTGAACAATGTGCAGGTCATGGTGCCCTTTGTGCGCACCTTGGGGCAAGCCAAGAAGGTCACCGAGCTGTTGGGTCGCCACGGCCTGCGCCGTGGTGAAAACGACCTCAAGCTGATCATGATGTGCGAAATCCCGAGCAACGCCATCCTCGCGGAACAGTTCCTGGAGTTTTTCGACGGCTTCTCGATAGGCTCGAATGACCTGACCCAGCTCACGCTGGGCCTGGACCGCGACTCCGGCTTGGAGCTGCTGGCGGCGGACTTTGACGAGCGCGACCCGGCCGTCAAGGCTTTGATCAGCCTCGCCATTGCGGCTTGCAAAAGCCAAGGCAAGTACATTGGCATTTGCGGCCAGGGCCCTAGTGACCATCCGGATTTTGCGCAGTGGTTGGTGACTGAAGGCATATCGTCGATCTCGCTGAATCCGGATTCCGTCATCTCAACCTGGCAAAAACTCGCCGCGCAATGACGGTGCCAAGGACCACACGCCGGTGGGGCCTGCATGCAGGTTTGCTGGCGTTGTGGTTCGTGGCATCGTTCGGCGTGGTGTTTTTTGCGCGGGACCTTCAGGGTGTAGTGGCCAACTGGCCGGTGGGTTACTGGTTTGCGGCTCAGGGCTCGGTGCTGGTTTTCATCGCCATCGTGGTAGTGTTTGCCTGGGCAGCCAATCGCCGGGAAGGACCTGAGCCCGGCTTTGACGCGGCGGCGTATGCGTCGTACAAACGCACGCTACACCGGCGGTTCGGTATCTATGTAGTCTGCTTGCTTTTATTTTTGCTTGCGCTTGCGATTGCAGAGCGCGCGGGCCTGTCCAAAGTCTGGGTTGCAGGCATTTTTCTGTCGGCCACTTTGACGTTGTACGCAGTGATTGGCGTGTATGGCCGTACCGCCGATGCGTCTGAATATTATGTGGCCGGGCGGCGCATTCCGGCCGTCTACAACGGCATGGCCACCGCCGCCGATTGGATGAGTGCAGCGTCTTTCATCAGCATGGCCGGCGGACTGTATTTGCAAGGTTATTCTGGAACGGGCGCACAGGCCGGTGGCTTGGCCTATGTCTTGGGTTGGACGGGTGGTTTCTGTCTGGTGGCCCTGTTGGTCGCACCCTATTTGCGGCGCCTGCGCCTCTATACGGTGCCGGACTATTTTGCGCTGCGTTTTGGGGGCCGCTGGCCACGCATGATTGCCGCTGCTGCTGCCGTCTTGTGTTCCTTTACCTACGTGGTGGCGCAAATTTATGGTGTGGGTTTGATCACGTCGCGTCTGACCGGCGTGCACTTTGAAATCGGCATTTTGTTGGGGCTGGGCGGTGTGCTGGTGTGTTCTTTTTTGGGTGGCATGCGGGCGGTGACCTGGACCCAGGTGACGCAGTATGTGGTCATCATCCTGGCGTTTCTGATTCCTGTCTCATGGTTGGCCTACAAACAGTTGGACAACCCGTTTGCGCCCTTGGTGTACGGACAACAACTGCAAAAAATTACGGCCATCGAGAAGCAATTGATGGATTCTCCGGCCGAGAAGCAGGTCATTGAGGAATATGCCCGCCGGGCACGGTCTTATGAAAAAAAGCTGCTGAATGTGGAAACCGCCTTGCAAGACGATCGCCAGGAGTTGCGGCAACGGTTGCATGCACTGGGCGACAAGAAGGCTGACGACGAACATGCCATCGCGCTAAGGCGCGAGCTGGCTGCCGTGCCCAAAGATGCCGCCGCCGCACGCGATAGCTGGACCCGCGCTGCGGCAGAAAACTGGGCGCGCGCCAAACCGCTGGGCGGCATGCCACCCCACACCACGCCTTTTGCGGGTGACCCGTCTGGCACGCCGGCGCAAGTGCAAGAGTTCGAAACCTCACGCGCCAATTTCTTGGCGCTGATGTTTTGCCTGATGGTGGGCACAGCTGGTTTGCCACATCTGCTGACGCGTTACTACACGACGCCCACGGTAGCCGAGGCACGCAGTTCGGTTGCATGGTCCCTGTTGTTTATTGCGCTGCTCTACCTGTCGGCCCCGGCGTTGGCCGCCTTGGTCAAGTACGAGGTGATGGCGCATCTGGTGGGTTTGCCGTTTGACGATCTCCCAAGCTGGGTGGCGCAGTGGGCACGGGACCCCAGCCTGCTGACGGTGTCCGACGTCAATGGCGACCATATCCTGCAGTTTGCCGAACTAAAAATGGGGCCCGATTTGATCATGCTAGCCACGCCGGAGATCGGTGGCCTGCCATATGTCGTGTCCGTGCTAGTCGCAGCGGGTGGGCTGGCTGCCGCACTAAGTACAGCCGACGGTTTGCTGCTGACGATTGGCAATGCCATGGCCCACGACGTCTACTTTGAAGGCGACAGCAGCAAGGCTCAGGCCATGCGGCGTGTCATGTGGTCTAAATTTGCATTATTGGTCGTGGCACTGGTTGCGGCCTATGTGGCCGCGCAACGCCCCGCAGGCATTCTGTATTTAGTGTCGGCATCATTTTCTTTGGCGGGTGCGGCCTTTGTACCGGTCATGGTGCTGGGGATTTTCTGGAAGGGCGCCACCCGCGCCGGGGCGGTGGCGGGCATGCTGGCCGGTCTGGGTGTCACCGTGTACTACATGGCCATCAATTTACCCGCCGTGCGGGCCGCATTGGGGCTGGCCGGCGAGGGGCTGTGGTGGGGCATTCAACCCGTTTCTGCAGGTGTTTTCGGGGTTGCCGCGGGCCTGGTCACGGCGGTTTTTGTAAGCCTGTTCACCCATCCAGAGCCCTTAGTGACCGGGCCTCTGGCGCCCCGAGGCTCTTCTGGGCTATAATATTGGGCTTCGCCTTGCTGCACCTCACACGACGCTGAGGGCAGCTTTTCTTAACCCCCTTAAAACACTTAAGTGGGATACCCAAAAGGAGTATCAATGCGTCACTACGAAATCATTCTCATGATCCACCCGGATCAGAGCGAACAAGTTCCAGCTATGCTGGAACGTTACAAAGGCATGATCACTGCCGGCGGTGGCAAGATCCACCGTGTTGAAGATTGGGGTCGCCGCCAGTTGGTCTACATGATCAACAAGCTTGCCAAAGCCCATTACCTGTGTGTCAACATCGAAGCCGACCAGGCTGTGATGTCCGAACTCGAACACGCGTTCAAGTTCAATGACGCTGTGCTGCGCCACCTGACCGTGTTGAAGAAGAAGGCTGATACCGGCCCTTCGTCGATGATGAAGACCGTCGAGCGCGAAGAAACACGCAAGACACAACAGGCTGAATACAACGCTTAACGGCGTTTT
>NZ_JANXUQ010000071.1 GCF_025356155.1 Rhodoferax sp.
TTTAGCCGACTGCCCGCGTGTAATGGTGGTTGCTTGCGCATGGGTTATGCAAGTCCGTATCGGCCGGGAGCGAGGATGCCATGGGGATCTATTTGTGTTTTCAGGGCGGCAAACACCGACAGGGCACCCGCGTCCATCGACACTGCGGAGTCAAATAATGTGTGTCGGTAGCACTGCACATTGGTCCTTTGAAGCACCGCATGCAATGCCTGCTGGCACTGCAATGCGCGCGGGTCAGCCCCGGGCAGGTCGCGGTCAAAAAACAAGCCCAGTATCAGGCGCATGGACCCGGTACGTCCGGTGCGTAGTGCGATGGCAGGTTCGAAGCCATGACCCAAGGTGACGGCCTCCAACTCGGAGATGATCGTATCCAGATGCGGGTTGCCCAAGGGTAGAACCGGCGCCACCCAAATTACACCGCAGCGGTCGCTGTCAAGGTCGGGTTGGAGGGGCATAGGGAATTTCTTGCGCCAGTAGGCGCACCGCAAACCGTCGTCATCCAGTGCCAGTTGCGGGCCGTCAATTGGCGTCTCGGTCTGCGGCGTGAGACCCAGCGCGTGCAGGGCCACGATAAGGCGCTTGCGTCGCCAATCCAACTCATCAACATCGTCTGCCCACACAGTGCAGGCGCCGATCCATTGCGCGCCTTTCCAAGGGGCGAGGCAGTGTTGCATCCACTCCCGAGGAAGGGCGACGCGCGCGTCTAAATGGTCGTGTGGAAATTGCGTCAATTGGGACGTGATGCGGTAGTCATTCAAAAATGCGAATTGAGACCGCGGCCCTGCTCGCATTGCCGTGTCGTGCAGGCCGCGCACCGCGCGGAGCAGGGCCGCAGCGCCGCCGTCTATGGGGAAGGTAATAAGCTGGCTGTGGTGCGGTGCCGGCTCTAGTTGCAGAGTGATCTCCACAACGATGGCCAGGTTGCTCTGCGGCAGCAGACCAAATAGATGGGGGCCGCTGGCGTCCTGGTTGGTCTTCAAAATCTGGCCATTAGCCAGTACGGCTTCGCAGGCGTGGACATGGGTCGCCATGTCTTCATACAAGCCTTTGCCAATGCCGCGCTCCATGATGTTGCCGATGACCGATGTTTGTGCGCCAGAGCCGGTGTGGGGGGGCTGGAACCGCGGGCCGTGTTCTTGCAGATAGGCGTGAAGCTGCTGAAAGCTGACGCCTGGCTCCAGTCGGATGTGGCCGGTTTGCGCGTCAAACTCCACTATCGCCGTCAGGCATGCCAGTGATAGCAGGATACATCCATCGTGTGGTGCAACCGCCGAGCCATAGCCCCAATTTTTTCCGGTACTGACTGGATAGACCGGCACGCGGTAGTGGTTGGCAATGCGCAGGCAGGCGGCCACCTGTTCTCGGTTGACTGGTTTAAGAATGGCGGGTGCTCGGGCTTCGGTCAAAAACGTTGCCGCGTTCACCCTGGCGAGTTCAACAGAGTTTGCACAGACCCTACCCGGGCCCAACAAAGTGGCGCAATCGGCCAGTGCTTCGCGGAGTCGGGTAAGGGTCACGGTGGCGTCAGCAGGCTTTCTCTATCCAGCACCAGGTTGGTGGATGTCACACCATCCACCTTGAAAAAAGCGCCGCAGGCGTAGCGCAGTTGGGCGATGGCATTCGCGTAATTGAGCTGAACCGTGGTCAGGCCTTGACGTGCCTGCAGCAGGCGGTCCGACACGTTCAACACTTCAATCAAGGTGCTGCGGCCCATCTTGCGGCGAATTTCTTCGTTCTCCACCGACTTGGCATACAACTCGACCGCGCGTTTGGAGTCCGCCAGTTGCAAGCCCAATCGGTAGACCGATGTAGCCAAGCCTTCAATGCTGATGAGGATGGAGGATTGCAGGTCGCGACGGTTGACGTCCAACTGGTCTATAGCGCCTTGCTTTTGCACCAGTAAACCCGCCGCACTACGGTTTTGGACCGGGAACTGGTAGTTGATGCCCACCGTTGCATTGGGGCCGCGCAAATTGGAATTGGCAGCGCCAAAGTAGTTTCCATTCGCGCTGCCCTCGTTCAGGCCGCTCACACCCACGCCCAGCACCAGATCCAGTTGGGGTTTGAGGCCTTTGCGTGTTGCATCCAAGTTGATCTCGGCCTGGCCGTAGCGGATCTGCACGGCTTGCAGGTCGGTGCGCTGGCGCAGCGCCAGCTCGCGCATGCGCTCCAGTTGCGGTGCGGGATCATTCGCTTGCGGCAGCGCGCCGGGAAAATCTTCTCCGGGCAGGGGCAGCGCGTGCGCCTCTTGTGCAGACAAGCCCATATTACGGGCCAGATTGGAGCGAGCGTCTTCCAGAGCTTGTTCCGCCGCTATGCGGGCCGAGCGTTTGGCGGCGCCGTCTGCGGCGACCAGATCACGTTCGGCTGCGGGCAGAATCTCGGCGTCAACCAATTTACCGGTGTCTTCGGTGCGGCGCAGACTACTCTTCTCCGCATCGATTGCAATCAACCGGGCCTTCTCGGCGGCCAGGTAACCCCAGTAGGCCGTCACCACACCTAAAGTCGCTTGGGACAGGACCTGGGTGCGGTCCAGTCGCACAGCTTCCAGTTCCAGTTGTGCCGTGTGCTCACCCACGGCAGCAATATCGACGCCTGGATTCTTCAGCAGCGGAACGGTCACGTTGACGCCCACCGTGGCCCTATTGGCAATCGGAGCTTGTTGTGACAACAGCGAGCTGTCGCTGGCACGGCTGATCGAGAGCGCTGGCTCAATAGTGATGCCATTGCGCAAAAGCTGCGTCAGCTTCATGCCGCCATTGGTCTCATCAGCGACGACGAAGTCTGCTGCACCGCTACCCGCGCTGAGCTGATCAGCGGTGGTGGTGGGCGTGTACTTGCGCTGGTTGGTGACCGATGCCGACAGGACGCTATCAAACGCGCCCTGCGACTGTTGCAACTGGCCTCGCGCGATATCCATCTGGCGGCTGCTGTTGAGCACCGTGGGGTTGCGCGCCAGCGCGACATTCACGCTGTCCAGCAAGCCCAGCTTCGCCCCCATCAAGCGTTCGTCGGCGGCATGGGACAAGCTGGCGACGCCACCCAAAGCCAGGCCCAACCATGCTGCCGTTGCAGGCCTTGCAACGGCAGTGCGTATCCATCTTGCTGCGTGTTGCATAGTGTCCGGTCTAGCCCAAAATTTGCCGCATGCGCTCGAAGCGGGCGCCAGCCAGGTGCAGCTTGTCGAGAATTTCTTCGTCCACCTCCATCTCGTCGTCCAACGACCCTGCGGATTTGCCATAGCCCAGGTTGGAAATGGTGGCCCGCATGCGCATCGACAGAAAGCAGGCGATGGCGCGGTACATATGTGCCGCAAAAATGGGGTCAGTTTCCATCTTGCTGCGCATCAAGTCCTGGTCAATGGCCAGGAAAGTGGACTTCTCGGTTATCTTGGCACTGGCGGACGGTGGAGATTTGTCCACCAAGGACATTTCGCCCAAAATTTCGCCAGAACCCACGCGGACTAACTCCGCCCCGTTGGGCAACAGAATGGCAACTTCACCGTCCAGCAGGATGAAAAGCCGGGTCACCGGCTGGCCCGCGGTGATAAGCGTCTGGCCCACCGCACATTCAAGCTTGTGGCCTTGGCGTGCGATCCACTCGACGTCTTCATCGCTGAGTTGGCCCAAAATACTCAATACTTTGCGCATGTTTCGCTCCTGTTAAATGTGTGCTGACCAACCGTCGCGTCGGGCATGTATGTCATAGGGATTGGCGGTTCACAAAATGTGCGAAGTCTCCGCCCTTGGCCACGAGTTCATCGTAGTTGCCCGCCTCGGACACTTGCCCATCGCGGATAAACAAAATGACGTCTGCGTTGCGTATGGTGCTTAAACGGTGGGCCACCACGATACGTGTCACGCCCAAGCGCTCCACATTGCGCACCACCAAGTCCTGGGTGATGTTGTCCAGCGCGCTGGTGGCCTCGTCCAGTACGACGAAGCGCGGACTGCCGACCAGCGCACGGGCCAGCAGCAAGCGCTGGACCTGCCCGCCGGAAAATGTGGCGCTGCCTTCGGTCACCACCGTATGCAATTGCATGGGCAGGGCGCGCAGCTCTTCGTCGATGCCAGCCAGGCGGGCCGCTTCCCACACGTCGGCCTGTGTGCCTTGGTGGGCACCCAAAATATTTTCATACAGCGAGCCGCTGAACATGCGGCCATTTTGCCGGCACACGCCAAATTGCCGACGCACTGCGGTCACATCGAGGTCAGCCAGGTTGTTGCCGTCAAACAAGATGGCACCCTGCTCGGGTTTGTCGATGCCCAGCAAAAGGTTGACCAGTGTGGACTTGCCGCAACCTGATGCGCCCACTAGCGCTACGAACTGGCCCGGCTCCACACGAAAGTTCATGCGCGTCAGGATGCGTGGACTGCCAGGGTAGGCAAAGGCCACGTTGGCTACTTCCAGTGCGCCCGAGAGTCGGCCCGGACTTTGTGCCGAGCCTGAGCGCTCGGGTGTGTTCTCCATCAAGGGCTTGACGCGTGCGTACATGGGTATCAAGCCCGCCACTGGTAGCATGGCGCGGCCAAAACCTATGGATGCGGCCAGGAAGTTGCCGTAGGCCGCGGCGAATGCCATGAATGAGCCCGACGACATGCTGCCTTCGGTCTGGCGCCCCAGCACGATAAAGACGGAGGCCAGCGCCAGCAGGTCGTAGCCCGAGAGCATGGTGTCAAACAAAATCTGGATGCGCTTGCCGCGCAGGCCGCGTTTGCGCATCTCAATGGAATTGCGCGACCACTGGATGTAGGCCCGCTTTTCCGCGCCGAAGGCCCTCAGCGTGGAAATGTTTTCCATCAACTGCTGGGTGAAGGTTGCCACATTGGCGCTCATCTGCTCGCCCTTGAGCATGGCGTTGATTTGCCGATACCCGGCAAAGGCACCGGTGCCTGCCAAAACAACAAACAGGGCCAGCGCTACCAGCGCGCCGTAAACGTCGTAGTAAAACAGCAGGCCAATTGACGTCAGGCCAAAGGCGCCAGTCAACAAGGTGTTGAGTGCAATGCCGGTGACGGTGCGGCGTATGCCGTCAATCGACATGACACGCATGGCCAGGTCGGTGGACGAAAAGGTGCGCAGCACAAAACTGGGCATACGAAACACCCGGTCCATAACGCCGCCCTGCAAGCGCGCGGCCACGCGGCCGTCAATGCGTTGGCGCGCCAGGTCGGAGCTGGCCTTGAGCAGGAATGAGCAGAACTGTGCCACCACCAGCATGATGCCCAGCATCCACAACTGACCGCGCATCTCGCTGGGTACAAAGGTGTCGATGATGTGACCGGTGGCAATCGGGACCAACAGGCCCAAGAGCGACGCGCCCATGGTCGCCACCAGCAGCGTGGTCAGGTCGCCTGTGCACGAGGCAATGGCGACGATCAACAGGTCCCGCGGGCGCAGCTTGCGCTCTGGCATGGGTTTGACGACGGCGAAGGCAGAGGCGTCCAGGCCTGCCGCCATCTTGGCGGTCACCAACTGCGGCTTGCTGCCTTGTGCGTGCAGTCGATAACGGCCACGCCAGTCGGGTACCAAGGCAATGGGGCGTCCGTCTTCCAGGCGCTGCCCAATCAACGGCCCCAGATCAGTGCTCCACCACTTGCCGGTCAAGGACACGCGCCGGTAAGGCATGTGCATGGAGTCGGCGAACTCGGCGAAGTTGCTTGCGCCAGACTGGTTCATCCCGGCGGGTACGGCACCACCGATGGTGCGCCAGGCGTAGACCAGGTCGTCGTCTACGGCGACGCTAGCCTTGGTTTCCAGAATCCGCTCGTGCCCGTCCAGAACTTTTGCAAGGTCTATAGCGACCTGCTCTTCACGCTCAGCGATGCGCTCGGCCTCCAAGCGGCTTTGCTCAACAAGGTTCGCATGCAGGTGGCTCAGCAACAGCGTGTGGAAGCTGCTGAGCGATTGGGTGATGGAGCCCAGCGCAAACAATTCTGCCGGTACAAAGTCCAGCGGGCCATTGGCCGTGACACTGGCCCACAGCATGGGAGAGATAGGCACCATTTGGCTAGGCGCGCCTACGCCCAGAAAGCGCAGATCGGCCGCCTTGGCCACCACCCACAGAACGCCTTTTGCGGTGTGGATGTGCTGGCTGTCGTGCCCTGTCTGCGCCATGCCGGCGTCCATGGCTTGCACGGTGGGGCGGGTCTGGCCCAGTCGGACCAGGGATTCAGACAAAGCCAGCACCCAGTCGTCAGCCATGGAGGCGAGCGCGGGTATGGGAATGGCCGCGGCTGCTTGCACCACCAGAACACCACCTTCTGGAGCTACTGCCAACAACTGGCCCTCGCTGCAAGGTGCACACATCAAGGTTTGCCCGGCGCTCACTTCCGCCAGGTACATGCGCCTGCCGCCCAACATGGCATAAATCTCAAACCGACCGGATTGGATACGGTAGCAGTGGGCGGGCTGGTCCAGCCGAACCGTGCCGCCATTCTGTATGGCGACACCGGGAGCGGCAGACGGGGTGGACTGGGTTGCTTGCATAGCTTCAGGTGCTCACGAGATTGCAGTACTCACCGCGCAGATCCATCAATTGCTGGTGGGTTCCAGCCTCCACAACGGAGCCGTGTTTCATCACCAGGATGTAGTCGCAATCCCGTATCGAACTCAGGCGCTGGGCAATGATGATGCAAGCGCAGCCGCGCCGGCGCACGGCATCCATGATCTGCACATCGGACTCTGGGTCCAGCGCGCTGGTGGCCTCGTCCAGCACCAGCAGCAAGGGGTCTACTGCCAGCGCTCTGGCAATGGCCAGACGCTGGCGTTCGCCGCCGCTCATATTGCGCCCGCCTTCGAGCAGCTTGGATTCGTAGCCGTTGCCCATGCGCATGATGAAGTCATGGGCGCGCGCATCACGCGCGGCTTCGATCAAACGTTCTTGTGTGATGGTGTTGTCCCACAGGGTCAGGTTGTCGCGCAGGCTACCTTCGAACATCACCACACTTTGTTCGACATAGGACACCATGGGCGCACCAGACTTTGCCGTTTTCCAGTCCGCCAGCGTGCGGCCCATGACCTTGACCGAGCCTTCTGTGGGCGCCGTCAGCCCCACAATAATTCGTCCCAATGTGGACTTGCCGCTACCTGAGCTGCCCACCAGCGCAATACGCGATCCGGGTGCCAAATTGAAATTGATACCTTTGAGAATGGGCGGTGTCAGCGGACTGTAGCCGAATGATACTTTCTCAATGGCCAAGAAGGGTGCTGGCGTCGCAACTGTCGGTGCTTGCGCTGCTGCTTCTGGGGCAACTAAAGAAGAGGATGCAGCGGCACCAGTCGTATTCGTGGTGTTGATGGTCGTGGTGCCATAGCGGCGAATGTCGTCGAGCCGGTCCACCAAGCCCCGCACGGTTTGCAACTGACCACCCACGCCCACAAATCCCAGCAGCGGATTGACGAAGCTACCCATCAGTGTTTGAAAGGCGAGCAACATGCCGATGGACAACGCACCATCCATCACGCGTAGGCCTCCCACAATCAGAATCGCCAGGCCGGCCACACCGACAATGAGGTTGGATATTTCGCTGAGGACGTTGCCGCGGAAGTTGGACAACTGGTCTGCGGTAATGACCCGGGCTTGCGCGCTGGCCCAGCGCGCCGTGAACGTGGTCTCTGTGCCGGACATCTTGAATTCATCTATTAGCGCAAAACCCTGGATCGTCATGGAGTACAGCTTGGAGTCGTCATGCACCATGCGGCGCGAAGCATCCTCCAGGCCCTTGACCGACAGCGACAACACCGTCAGTGCCAGGATAGCCGCCAACGCCGTAATGCCTGCCAGTACCGGGTCCAAAAGCAGTAGCAAGATGAAATACACCACTAGATTTGGGATACCAATCAGAGCCGGGGCCAGTGTGCTGGATACGAGGCCGGACAGGCGGTCGATCAGCGTAAAGCGGTTGGCCACATCGCCCGAATAACGTTGTGCAAAAAAATTGAGCGGCAGCTCCAGCAGTCGCCACATTTGCTTGGCCGCCAGCGATGTCGATATGCTGGTATTGAGCCGCGCCAGCGCCACCTGGTTCAAATACGACAACAGCATCTTCAGGAAGGCAGCGGCCACCATGCCAGACACGAGCGGCGTCAGCCAGGTGTGGCGCGCCTCGATCAACACATTGTCAACATACAACTGGTTGAAGCCAGACGCCAATACGCTGGGGATGATGAGTGCAACTCCGGCCACCAGCGCAAACACCAGACCGAGGCGAAACCCGTCCAGATAGCTGCTGATAGTTTCCAACAGCGAAGGCCGCCCCTTGGTTTTTGTAAAGCCTTCACCCGGCTCAAATGCAAGCGCAATGCCCGTGTAACCTTCGTCAAACTCTGCGCGGGTAATAGTGAGTGGACCGACCGCAGGGTCTACCAAGCGCACATTTTGTGTGTCTATGCTTTCGACCACCACAAAGTGGTTGAAGCGCCAAAAAACAATCAAAGGGTGGGGTAATTTCAGTAGTTCTTTTGCGTCTTTCTGCAAGCCTTTGGCCACCAGGTTGTGCAGGCGCGCCGCCTTGACCACGTTGGTGGCCTTGGTGCCATCGCGCGTGATGCCGCACTGTTCGCGCAGTTCCTCCAGCGTGACCCAGCGTCCGTAATACGCCAACACCATGGCCAGGCAGGCGGCGCCGCATTCGACAGCCTCCTGCTGTGCCACCATGGGCACCCGGCGCACGTGGCCCGTTAGTCGAAACGGCCACTTCATGAGGAGAATTTCGTAAAGAAGCGCCGCAGCGAGGGCACCAGCAGTTTGAAGACGGTTTCTTCCTTGGTCACCACCTCGGCCGCGCACAGGCCACCGGCACTCAGATTTTCATCCGGGCCGTGTGACGACGACCAATGGAAGCCGCTGGGTGTGGACGGGTCCGCATCCAGTGCCACGATCAGCTCGAACGGCGCGCCGGCTTGCGACAAGGATTGCACCAGCTTCTGGTTCTTCAAACGGCTTTGCATGCCTTCTTGTGTGGCTGGCATCTCTGCAACCGACAACACCCGGCCGGAGATAAAACCATATTCTTCGCGCTTGACCGTGGCGGGCACCACTTCAGCCAGCATACCTTTGCGGATGCGCTTTCCGTCGGCCGAGCTTACATACAGTGTGGCGATCAACGGAACATGCGCGCGTTGTGTTGGCGCAGCGGGGTCTGTTTTTGTTTTGGGTGCGCCGGTTTGTGGCTCACCGTTGGATTGGTTCTCAGGCAGCAGCGACAGTAGGGTGGCTCCGCGTTCAATCATCTCACCTTCGTTGAGCTTGAGCTCCACCACCATGCCAGCGTACGGACTTTCCAGCACATCCATGCGGCCAAGGCGCTCCTTCAGCATCTCTGATTTGCGCTTGGCGGAGGCCATTTTTAAATCCAACTCCAGCGCTTCACGTTCGTAGTCGGTCTTTTGCTTTTTGGCGTCCAGATCCAACTGCTTCAGGGCGTTGCGGGCGCGCCCTATCTCTTCGTCTGCACTCGCGACGTCCAGGTTCGCCTGCATCAACTGGGGTTTTGCCGCAATGCCCAGCTTGACCAAGGTTTCCATGACCTCAACCTGCTGCTTGAGCCAAATGCGTCGCTGCTCGGTGAAGGTCAGCTTTTGCTGCAAATCCTTGCGCAATTCGCCGCGCATGCCGTCTTGCTCGGACATGGTGCGGTTCTGGAAATCGCGTATGCGCTGCAATTGGTCGGAGCTGTCGCGCAACTCTGCGTTGGCCACCGTGATCTCCTGCTGCAAATCGGGCTGCTCCACATCGGCGATGGGCTGGCCCACGGTGATGTGGTCGCCGGCATGCACCCGGATGCTCCTCACGCGCCCGCCTGTACCTGACACGACATCTTTTACACCTAAAGGCGACATCAACAGGCCCTGCGCCGCCACCTTGATGGGGACTTTGATGACTGCGCTGCCGATGGCAGTGGTGAGAATCAGCAACACTGCGACCGTGAGCAACAACCAGGAAGCCGGACTTACCAGCCGCGCGCCCAAATCAAGCCGATCAGGAGAGGACACCCGCGAAAGTGTGTTGCCCGCGAACAGCCCGCCGCTACTGGATGCAGTTGCTTTTTTTTCTGGTGTTGCTGGGGAAGCCGGAGAATCTGTTGTCATAGCGTATTTATCTACGTACGGTTACCAAAGGACAAATAACGCGCTGCAGCGCCAGGAACGCGAAGTGCCCAGCAACTCGGCCGGCCCCAATGAACTAATGCCCCACATTTGCCAACGATTTACGTTGAATGTGGGACATATGAGCGTCAAAGCGTACTAGTAACTTTTGAAGGCATTTGCAACCGCGTGCGCCGCATTGCTGACGCCGTGGGCTACCGTGTGTGCGGCGTTGGTAGCACCGTGGGCTACGGTATTCGCAGCGTGGGTTGCGCCATGGGCTACCGTGTGCGCTGCATCGGTAGCACCGTGGGCTACGGTATGTGCCGCGTTAGTCGCGCCATGTGCAACGGTGTGTGCAGCATTGGTAGCACCGTGGGCTACGGTATGTGCCGCGTTAGTCGCGCCATGTGCAACGGTGTGTGCAGCGCCGGTTACGGCATGGGTCGCTGTATGCACCCCACCAGTAATGCCATGGCCTACAACGTGTGCCGCGTTGGTAACCCCATGGCCCACGGTGTGTGCAGCGTTGGTCGCCCCGTGGGCGATCGTGTTCGCTGCACCTGTTGCACCATGCGCAACGGTGTTCGCAGCGTTGGTGGCACCATGCGCAACGGTGTTGGCTGCGCCTGTCGCACCATGTGCCACGGTGTTTGCAGCGTTGGTGGCACCGTGCGCAACGGTGTTGGCCGCACCTGTCGCACCATGTGCCACGGTGTTTGCGGTATCGGTCACTCCGTGCGCAACAGTGTTGGCTGCATTCGTCGCACCATGTGCCACGGTGTGCGCTGCGTCGGTGGCTCCGTGGGCGATGGTATTGGCTGCGATGACGGTGCCGTCAGCGATATGGTGGCCAACGAATTCAGCACCTTGCACGATGGGTTTGGTGTTGATGGTGACGTCACCGCCGAGTTCCAGGCCGCTGATGCCGATGGCACCCATGACGTTGACGCCGATGGTGAGGTGACCATCCTTCATGCTGGCATCCACACTGGCACCCGCGCCGACTGAGCCGGGCGTGATGTAGCCCACTGTACCGCCGCCGCTGATATTGTGGTCGCCCGAATGGACGCTCGTTTTTACTTCAACAAAGTCACCTGCTGCCACTTCGGTGCCGGCCTTCACGCCGTCAACGCCAATGTGGCCGTGGGCGCCGGCCTCCGCTTTCAGGCCAGCTTCTACCGAGCTGTGCGTGTCGACAAAAGTAGTGCCACCGACATTGCTATGTGTCCCGATGGATGCCGACTCGGTGATGCTGGCGCTGGCGTCTGCATCGGCTTTGACACCCGAGATACCAATAGAAATACCTGCACTGGCATCGGCCTTGGCATCGATCGCCACTGTGGCGGTGACGGTGGTGTTGCCGCTTTGGACGGTGACTGTTGCGCCGTCGTGGGCGCTGACACCTACCGATACAGTTGCAGATGCGCCCGTAGGCCCGATGTGTGCGTCAGCCTCGGCTTTGGCACCAACGCTGACCTCCTGTGTCACGGTAACTCCGTGGCCCAGGTTCACTGTCTGGGTGACACCCGCTTCCGCATGGGCCCCCGCGCTTGCACCCGCTCCCGCTGGGCCTACATAGGTACCAGCCTCTGCGCCCGCACCTGCACCGGCTGTCTGCGTGACCGAGACACCGTGGCCCAGGTTAGTCGTGTGCGATACGCTGGTTTCTACACCCACTCCGGTGGTCGTGGTGTGGGCGCCTGCCGTAGACGCCGCAACACCAATATGCGAATCCGGACCAATTAAAACGTTAATGGTCTGCAGGGCATCGTCAGCTTTTTTGGTATTGGTCGCAGGCGCTGATGTGGGAGCACCCGCTCCGCCGACGACGCTGGACAATAGATCGTCATCGACGCCAGCTTCCGCGCCAAGTTTGCTATGTTCAGGTTGGGAATAAACTTTTGACTTTTTCATGGTGGCGCCTTTGGTGGTGTGGGACACATGGAGTGCGGGAAAAATACTGTGCATGACCCATACCCAGAGTTGCCCAAAGGCCAAGTCATAACCGGGCAGAGAATAGCACTTCTAAAAAAAATGACAATGAATTCCTAACATATTTTTTTCAAATCGACTGTGCGCTTTCCGGCAGAACCATTGTTTAACGTGTGTGAATTCGTAACAACGGGTTTTCCCCCGCACCTAGGCACCGGACGAAGCGCTGCGGAGTTCGCCAATGAGCCGCTCGCAGTGGGCAGCGCCCTGCGCGAAGTCAAAGTCGCGAACGGCCTGCTCCAGCTCGGCAAAACTTTTCGCTGCCGCCTTGGGGCTGGCCGTTTGCACCCGGGCGTGCAGTTCCAGCGCACGCAGGTCTGAACACACCAGCAAGGCTTGCAATTCAGCCAGATCCGCCAGCAGGTCCGCGCGGTCTTGCGCCGCTATTGCCCCCGGCTGCGCGGACGCACCGTAGTGCTGAACTAGTGACCCCATCGTGCGCTGGGTGTCGGCCACCGCCGCATTGATAGTTGCACACAGACCCTCCCAATGCGGGCCAGCACCTGCCTGTCTGACTTCGGCTTCGGCGCGGTTGGCAATGGCCGCCATGTGGACGGCACCCACGGTGGCGGAGACGCCCTTGAGCGTGTGCAGCAGTTGGCTTGCGCCCGCCGTATCCCCGCTGAGCAGGAGTTGCGCCAATAGCTCCACTTGGCTTGCCAAGCCGTCCAGGTAGGACTTCAGGATCGTTGCATACAGGGCCGTGTTGCCCGCCAGGCGCGCAACGGCACCCTGATCGTCTACTTGGTCAGGTGCCGGCATTTCGCCCGCCGGTGCGCTGTCCGAGCTGTGGGCGTTGGCAGATGTGTCTGGCGCGGGTAACGCTGCGGTGTGCATGCGCTTGGCGGGGGAGCCCGGCTTTCCGCGCCGGGTGTGCATTTGCAGCACCTCCACCAGGTGGGTCAGGTCAAAAGGCTTGCCGATGTGGTCATTCATGCCAGCCCGCAGGCAGGCCTCCCGATCAGACGCCATGGCGTTGGCCGTCATCGCAATGATGGGCAGCCTGGCCAGGCCCAGCGTTTGGCGGATCATTTTCGTGGCGGCGTAGCCATCCATGACCGGCATTTGTATGTCCATCAACACGGCGTGGAAGGGTGGCTCAGCACAGGCCACGGCGTCCACACCCAATTGCCCGTTGCCCGCGATCTCTACCCGCGCACCTTCATCGCTCAGCAGCTCGCGCGCGACCTGCTGGTTGATCAGGTTATCCTCCACCACCAACAAGCGCATGCCTTCCAGACGGCCAACCCGGGCGGAGCGCGTGCGTGGGCGCACGCGCAGGTTGCTAACGCCTGAGCGGGCGTCCACCACGGTGTCAAACAACATGGACGCCGTTATCGGTTTGATCAGGAATGCGTTCAGGTAGGCCTGCTCTTGCGGGCTGCGTTGCGACAACATGTCGCGCCCATGCGCCGTCACCATCACGGTGATGGGGCTGATGGCCTGGACGCCCAGTTGGCGCATGTTGGTAATGGTTTCCCAGCCATCCATTTCCGGCATCAACCAATCGACAAACACCGCGTCATAGGGCGGTCGCAGTGCCGAAGACCGTGCGTTCAATAGCGCCAACGCCTGTGCGCCGCTGCTGGCCACGTCGGCCTGCCAGCCCCAGGATTTGGCCATGGCGGCCAGCAAATCGCAGGCCACCGGGTTGTCGTCCACCACCAGTACGTGCATGGGTGCTTCCAGTTGCTGCTGTGGCGGCTTGGGGTCCCCGGGCACCTCGTCGGCAATGGCCAGCGTGACCGTGAAGTGGAAGGTGCTGCCCTGCTCCAGTGTGCTGTCGATCTGCAGCGTGCCGCCCATCAGTTCGACCAGGCGTCTGCAAATGGACAGGCCCAAGCCGGTTCCGCCAAAACGGCGGGTGGTAGAGGCTTCGGCCTGTGAAAAGCCGTCAAAGATATGGACCAGGTTCTCGGCGGCGATGCCAATGCCACTGTCGCGCACGGCTACGCGCAACTGCGTGTGCTGGGCGGTGTGCTTCAGCACCTTGAACTGCACCACCACCTCGCCCCGGTTGGTGAACTTGATGGCGTTGCCACCCAGGTTGATCAGTACCTGCTGCAGCCGCATGGCATCGCCGACCATCACGGGGGGCAAGCTGGGGTCAACATCGAACAACACTTCCACCGGCTTGATGCCCACATTGGCCGACAAGATTACCGATAAATCGCGCAGCAGCCGGTCCATGCGAAAGGGCTGCGGGTCCAGCACCATCTTGCCGGCTTCGATCTTGGAAAAATCGAGCACGTCGTTGAGCAGGCCGAGCAGGGACTTGGCAGCCCCTTCGGCCTTGGTCGCGTAGTCAAGTTGGCGGGTGGACAGCTCGGTGTTGTGCAGCAGCTTAAGCATGCCCAGGATGGCATTCATCGGCGTGCGAATCTCGTGGCTCATATTGGCCACAAACTGGCTCTTGGAGCGCGACGCTTCTTGGGCGGCCTCAGTGGCGCGGGTCAGCTCGGTGATGTCAGAGTAAGTGGTGACAAAACCGCCATCGGGCATGGGCGCGCCGCGCACCTCCAGCGTGCGGCCTTCGCCACGCTGGCGCTGGAAGCGGTGGGGATGGGCCAGGCGGGCGCGGTCCACGATCTCCTTGACGATGGTGTCCGGGTCGCCAGAGCCGTATTCGCCGCGCGCGGCATTAAAGCGTATGAGGGACTCAAACGAGGTGACCTCTGCGGCAAAGATCGCATCGGGAAAGTCCAGCAGGGTGCGAAACAGCGGGTTTTCGACCACCACGTTCAACTTTCCGTCCATCACGCTTAAGCCCACCGGAATATTCGCCAGGATGTTCTTCATCAGCACGTTCTTTTGCCGGATCTCGTCTTCCAGTCGGCGGCGCTGGGTGATGTCCTGAAAGATTCCGACCAGGCGGATGCGTTTGCCGTCACGGTATTCGGCCTCGGCCGCACAGCGCACCCAAATGCGGCGGGCCATGGCGGTGACCAGCGGCAGCTCCAGATCCCAGGGCTTGCCCGTCTTCTGGGCGTTGTCGATGGCGGCTTGTATCTCTGCCTGCGCCTCGAACGCAAAAAAGGCGATCGACTCTTCCAGAGTGGGCGCATAGCCCTGGACGACGTCGTGGATGTGGCAGGTCTGGTCTGACCATTCGATGATGCCCCGCACCAAGTCGTATTGCCAACGGCCTATGCCAGCGATGCGGCCGGCACGGGCCAAAAAAGCCGCGTTGTCGCGCAGGCTTGCCGCCTGTTCCTCGCGCTCGACTTCAGCCTTTTTGGTCTCGGTGATGTCCAGCGTGATGCCATACATCCACTCCGGTTGGCCGTCCGCCGTGCGTGTGCTCAGGCGCCCGCGGGTCAGTTGCCAGCCCCACTGGCCGTTCTTGTGACGCACGCGGCCTTCGAATTCATAGGTGTCGCGCAAGCCGGACAAGTGCTCTTGCAGGTTCTGGCCGGCGATGGCCAGGTCGTCCGGGTGCACGGCGTTGCGCCACACGCGGTTGGGGTCAGCCTCCACCTCTTCCAGTGTGTAACCCATCAGCTCGGCCCAGCGCGCATTGACCAGCGCATGGTCGGTCTGGTGGTTCCATTCCCAAGTACCTGCGCGTGTTCCGGTAATGATGTTATTTAGCCGCTGGCGTTCCACATCCAGCACCTGTTGCGCGCGTTTGTTGGCGGTCACGTCGCTGCGGATCGAGATGTAACGCTCAATGCCCTTTTCGCCAAAGTAGGGTGCGATCACCGTGTCTACCCAATACAGCGAGCCGTCCTTGGCACGGTTGCAGACCTCGCCGCGCCAGACATAACCGCTGGAGATTGTCTTCCACACCTCCGCCCAGTAACCTTGGGGCTGCGTGCCGGAGTTGACGATGCGGTGGTTTTGCCCCACCAGTTCGGCATTGCTGTAGCCGCTGACCTGGCTGAACATGTCGTTGGCATAGGTGATGGTGCCAGCCGGATCGGTCATCGACAAAATGGAATAGACGTTGACCGCCTCCATCAGCGTATGCGATTCGCGCAGCGACTCCAGGCGGGCGGCCTGCGCCTGGCGGCGTTCCCCGTCCATGCGGTCCAGGTTGGTCTGGGTTTGGGCCAGGCGCCCCAACACGCTGGCCTGCATGGGCTCAGGCACCACGATGGGTGTAGAGAAGTCGCCCTGGCCGATTTTGGTGATGTGGGCGTGCACCTGGTCTAGCGGCCCGCCCAGTGTGGCCCGCAGCGCCCAGCGGGTGCGCGCCAGCATGCCCAGCAGCAGCAGCCCATTGACTAGCAGCCCATACCGCATTAAGCGGGCATCGGTCTCGCCCTCATGCACGGCCAGACGGGTGCGCTCCTCCACCATGGCATAAAATTCGCCAATCGGCTGCATGACCTGGGCCTTGGCCCGGTGGTAGTTTTCGTCAAACACCATGGCCAAAGCCTTGGCGCGGTTGGCCTGGGCCTGCGGCCCGGGTTCTTCTATCAGCGCCATGGCGGTCAGTTCGGTGCGGATCAGGTCGTCCGATTGCGCCTTGGCCGTGGCCAGCCGCTCAAACTCTTCCTCTGTCACGCCGGCTTGGCGCACCAGTTCCAGCAGGCTGATGGCGGGCCTGTAGTCAGGCCCGGTGCGCCGGCTGTTGGCCAGCATCTGGTCCCACACCATGTTGTGGTAGTCCGCAGGGCGGGGCAGGCGGCCGTCGCGGATGGCGGCAATGTCCTGGTAATGCTTCTTGTAACGCGGGTCACCGGTGGCGATGTAGGAGCGCGCCATGCGGGTCAGCTCTTCGGACGACAAGCGCAACTCGTCTGCCAGGCGCATGGAGCGGTAGCGCACGGCGTTGGCAGTGTCTACACGTCCCTCCAGCATTGTGTAGGTGAAGAACATGGCCGCCATGGCCACCACCATGCAGACAGTAAGCCAGACGTTACGGGAGAACGGAGACCGTTTTTGAGTCATCAACGCAGCCGATCCAAGTCTTTGGGGGTGGGGGTGCGTTGCATTCTACGCATACCGCGCGTTTGTCAGTGGCCGCATTTGCAGGAAGACGCGGGCGCTTGCGGCGCGCTTGGGAGTTATCGGGCGCTATAAATAATATAGCTGCAAATCCATATTCTACGAGGGCTAGATGCCTACCGCATCAGTTGGACCTCACCTGGACCGTAGTCTTTTGCGCCAGTATCGGGCCGTGGGCTGGGACCATGGCGTGCACAATGCCCACCAGCAGGCCATTGTGGTCGAAGAAGGGGCCACCGCTGGAGCCGGGCGGTACGGCGGCCGACACCCAGCCCCAGCGCGTACATGCACCCTGCGGCCTCCAGTGCATAGGCGTAGCCACGCTCGCCGCGTTTTTTTGTACCAATCCAGCGCGACCAGTTTGTCCGCCACCAGGCCGCCGCCAAGGTACATCTGCCCCAGGTTGTAGGTGGCGCGGATGTTGCCCGCCTCGTACGACGTGAGCATGTAGTCACCTGCCTCCAGCGCGTCACGTGCGTCGCCCTGGCAGCGCATCAGCATTTCTGCCATCAGCGTCATGGCTTCGGCGAGCAAACATATCCGGTGTTTACAGCCAACTGCTAAGCTCGCGCGGTCGCAATCAAAGGGAACAAAAGGGGAAACGCATGACACCAAAGCTATTTCGAAACCTGTGCGCAGCCAGCGCGTTGTTGGCCAGCATGTGGGGCGCGCAGGCCGCGCTCACACTGACCGACCCCGTGCCTATTGGCCCACAGGTAAAGGTCGGCCGGTTGGCCAATGGCCTGACCTATTACATCCAGAAAAACAGCCGACCCGAGAAGCGACTGGAGTTGCGCTTGGTCGTCAAGGCCGGCTCCATCCTGGAGGACGAAGACCAGTTGGGCCTGGCCCACGTGACCGAGCACATGGCTTTCAACGGCTCGACGCATTTCAAGAAGCACGAGCTGATCTCCTATCTGCAGTCGATAGGCCTGAAGTTTGGCGCCGACCTGAACGCCTACACCAGCTTCAACGAGACCGTCTACATCTTGCCCATCCCCACCGAAAATCCCGACAACATCGAAAAGGGCTTTTTGGTGCTGGAGGACTGGGCCCATGGCCTGGCCTTTAACGACCCCGACATTGACCAGGAACGCTCCATTGTGCTGGAAGAGTTGCGCCTGGGCCGTGGTGCGCAGGAGCGCATGAACAAGGTCTTATGGCCTAAGATATTCAGTGGCTCGCTCTACGCGAAGCGCCTGCCCATTGGCACGGAAGACAGCATCAAGACGTTCAAGTTCGATGCCATCAAGCGCTTTTATAAAGACTGGTACCGCCCCGATCTGATGGCGGTGGTGGTGGTGGGTGACATTGATCCTCAAGCCGCACAGGCGCTCGTAGAGTCGCACTTTGGCAAACTCACCAACCCGGCTAACCCCCGCCCGCGCCTGTACCCCACCATTCCCGCCCGCATTGCGTCCGAGGCTGTGGTGGTGACCGACAAGGAGGCGACCAACAATGTCATGATGATCCGCTACCCGGTGCAGCCGCAACCGAAGGAAATAACGTTGGGTGACTACCGCCAGTCGCTGGTGGAGCGCCTGTTTGGCGCCATGCTGGGCCTGCGCATGCAGGAGCTGACCCAACAGGCTACGCCCCCGTTTGTGGGCGGGGGCAGCGGTGTGGGCCATTTGGTACCGGGCTACCGCTCCTTCAATTCCAGCGCCTTGCTGGGGCGCATGGGTGCCGGGCCCGCAGCCGAAGCGCTGGTGCAAGAGAACGAACGCGCCCGCCAATTTGGCTTTGCTGCGGCTGAGCTGGAGCGTAGCAAGAAGAACCTGCTGCGCAATGTGGAGCAGGCCTATACCGAACGCGAAAAGACGGATTCGGCGCAGTATGCGACCGAATACCTGCGCAATTTTTTGGTGGATGAGCGCATCCCCGGCATTGAAAATGAGCTGGCCTACGTGCGCGAGATGTTGCCCACCATTGCGCTGGCCGATGTCAACGCCTTTGCCAAGGCGGTGATCCCGGAAAAGGCCACCAAGCTCGTGGTCTACACCGGAACCGACAAGCCCGACGACGCCACACCCACCGAACCCCAGTTGCTGGCCAGCGTGACCCAGGCCGAGCAGCAGGTGGTGGTCGCCAAGAGCGAAAAGGCGATTGCGACCAGCTTGATGGCGAATCCGCCCACCGGTGGCAGCGTGGTCGCGGAGCGGCTCAAACCCTTGCTGGGCGTGACCGAATGGGATTTGTCCAACGGCGTCAAAATCATTCTCAAACCCACGGATTTCAAGAACGATGAAATCGCGATGAGTGCCGTCCGCTTCGGCGGGCAGTCGCTGTACGGGCAGGCGGATATGTTCAACGCGGGATATGCCAATTCGGTAGTTTCGGCAATGGGCTTGGCGGAATTTGCGCCAACCGAGTTGCAAAAGATGCTGGCCGGCAAAGTGCTGTCGGTAAATGTGGGACTGGGGACTTATACCGATGGCGTCAGCGCATCGTCCAGCCGGGAAGACCTGGAGACCATGCTACAACTATTGACACTAAGATTTGGCCCCGCCCGGCGCGATGCGGATCTGTACCAGTCCTTTTTGACCCGCTCGCAAGACGCGGCCAAAAACGCCATTGCACGGCCCGAGTCCGTGTTCTCGGATGCGGTGCAGACCACGCTGTACGACGGCCACCCGCGTGTCTGGCTCACCCCCCGGCCTGCCAACTTTGACCAACTCAACCTGGATCGCATGCGCAGCATTTACCAGGAGCGTTTTGCCAGCGCCAAGGGCCTGACCTTTGTGCTGGTGGGCAGCTTCACGGTCGAAGGCGTCAAGCCGCTGATCGCGCGTTACCTGGGCAGCTTGCCCACGCCGGACATCACGAGCAAATTTGTCGACTTGGGTATTCGCCCCGTGGCTGGCGTGGTCAAGAAAGAAGTGCGCAGCGGCAGTGAGCCCAAGAGCCAGGTGTCGATCAACTTTACCGGCGCGGCCGACTATTCTGAAGAAGCGCAAATGCGCATGAGTGCTCTGATCGAAGTGTTGAATATCAAACTGGTCGACGTGCTGCGGGAAAAGCTCACGCTGGTCTACAGCGCCAGCGCGCGCGGCGGCTTGGTGCGCACACCGTACCAGCATTACCAAGTGACGCTGACACTGCCCTGTGCGCCTGAAAATGTGGACAAGGTCATTGCCGCAGCTTTTGGCGAAATCCAGAAGATGCAGGACGAGGGCATAGACGTAGCCGACTGGGCCAAAGTCAGTCAGAATTGGCTGACATCGCACCGCAAGAACCTGCGTGAAAACAACTATTGGTTGGCGAACTTGCAGACAGCCGCCTTGTATGGGACGGATCCCGCCGCCTACCTGCTGAACTATGAAAAGCAGGTCGCAGCCATCACGCTGACCGATGTGCAAGCCGCGGCCAAACGCTACCTCAAGCGCGACAACTATGTGCAGGTGGCGCTCTATCCAGAGAAATAGTAGGAAGGCCCCGGGTCACTGCCCCCCGAGAGATCCGGAGTCTGGCGCGGCCAGGAACTTACGAATCTCTTCAAACGCCTGGCGTGCTTCAGTCAGCTCGGGGTCGAAGATATGCCACACATGCACCATGTGGTTCCAGGTTTGCAGCGTGACGGGCGAACCCGCCGCGCGCGCCTTGTTGGTGTAGCGCACGCTGTCGTCCAGCAGCATTTCCACATCGCTGGCGTGTATCAGCAGCGGTGGCAGACCCGCCAGATTGCCAAAGATCGGCGACACCACCGGGTTGTTAGGCCGTATGCGTGCGCGCAGCCAGTTCACCCATAGCAGCGCGGAACGCGGCACCCAGGCCAGCGGGCCAAACAGTGGCCCCAGCATCGCATCGGTCGTGATGTTGTTGCGCAGGCTGGGGCTGCCCAGCGTGCCATCGGTAGCGGGGGACAAAGCGACTGCGGCATCGGGCGCGCGCATGCCATGGTCGCGCACCCAGGCAATCAGTGACAGCGTAAGGTTGCCACCAGCCGAATCGCCCGCCACATAGACGGCACTGGCAGATGCTCTGCCCTCGGGGCCGTGCTCCAGCATCCAGCGGTAGCTGTTGCGGCAGTCTTCAATGCCGGCCATGCGGCTGTGCTCGGGCATCAGGCGGTAGTCGATGGCCAGTACGGCGCCACCCGTGATTTCCGAGAACTTGGTAGTGATGGCACGGTGGCTGCGTGGGCTGCCCATGATCCACGCACCGCCATGGATATACAGCGTACGCCGTGTGCTGTCGGCGCCGGGCGCCAGCACCCATTCGGCCTTGACGCCACCGGCATCCACCGGCACAAATTGCGCATCGAACACGCGGTCGGCGCTGAAGTTGTCGATGTAGTTGCGCAGCACGCGCAGGTGTTGCAGTCTGGGCGTGTTCTTGACGATGGCGGTGATGCCGCCCAGCGACGCAATGACGGCGCGGTGCTCGTCGTTCAGCGTGGGGCCGCTGGAAAAGCGTTGCCTAGGCCGCCCGTCCGCCAGTGTGTCAAAGGCCTGCAGATCGGGGCCACGCACATGCCAGGCGCCGACAAACCAGATGGCCAGCGCCGCCACCAGCCCAATCACTATCCATGCAGTCACAAGGCAGCCCCCACTATTTGCGCATCAGCGTGCTTTTGCCAAACAGCGATTCAATGAGGTCCACTGCCACCTCGGCCGTGCGATTGCGTTCGTCCAGCGCGGGGTTGAGCTCCATGACGTCGAGCGACGCCAGGCGGCCGGTGTCGGCAATCATTTCCATGCACAGCTGTGCCTCGCGGTAGTTGGGGCCACCGCGGACTGTGGTGCCCACGCCGGGGGCGATGTGGGGGTCTAAAAAGTCCACGTCAAAGCTCACGTGCAAATGCGTGTTGGCATCCACCAGCGCCAGCGCCATCTCTACGGCCGAGCGCATGCCCATCTCGTCGATGTAGCGCATGTCGAACACTTCGATGTTCTGCTCGTGCACAAAGCGTTTCTCGCCCTCGTCGACGCTGCGGATGCCGATCTGGCGTATCCACTTCGGCGAGATGGCCGGCACGTGGCCGCCGATCTCGATCAGCTCTTTCGGCCCGTGGCCGCACAGGCAGGCCACCGGCATGCCGTGGATGTTGCCGCTGGGTGTCAGTGCGTTGGTGTTGAAGTCGGCATGGGCGTCCAGCCACAGGATGCGCAGCTTCTTGCCGGTGTCGCGGCAGTGGCGGGCCACGGCGCTGATCGAGCCTATGCCCAGGCAGTGGTCACCGCCCAGCAGTATCGGCAGGCGGCCATCGGATAGCTCGGCATACACGGCATCGTGCACCGACTGGTTCCACTGCGTGACCTCGGGTAGATGCCGGTAGCCGTTCACCGGCGGCAACCAAGGGTTGCTGGGGCCAAGCACGTTGCCCTTGTCGATGACGTCCAGACCGTGGGCTGCCAATACGGTTGCAATATTGGCCACGCGCATGGCTTCGGGGCCCATGCTGGCGCCGCGGCTGCCAGCGCCGATGTCAGTGGGCGCGCCTATCAAACTGATTTTGGTGTTCATGTGTTGTGTTGAGCGATGGGTTATGGGGTTTGTAGCGTAAAGGCGGCACGGCGTTCACCGACCTGGATGCCACGGGCATTGACGATGGCCTGCGCGCGCCAGGGGCGCAGTGCGTCGCGCTGCGCATCGTCCAGCCAGCCCAGTTGCTCCATGACCTCCACGCTGGCGGCAAACAGCGCGGGCTTGTTGGCGTCGATGATCTTCAGCGCAAAGGCCTGGCCACGGCTCTTGCTGCCCACCACCTGCACGCCATCGGCACCGACCTTGGTGACCCAGTCGCCGTTACCCGCTTGCATAAAGGCCTTGTCATTGCGGCCGGTGCCGCTGACCAGATCCGGGTGGGCGGTCATCGCGGCGCTGAGTTGCGCAAAGCTGTTGCCAAACTGGCTGTCTAGCGCGCCGCTGGCCAGCCGCGCATAACCGGTGGCCAAGTTGGACAAGGGCATCGCGTAGTTGGGGGCGGAGCAGCCGTCCACGCCGGCTTTCATGTCGCTGGCGTCCATGCCCACCGCCAGCGCCACGTCACGGCGGATGGCCAGCTGCAGCGGGTGTTCGGGGGCTTCGTAGTTGTCCAGGGAGAGGCCGTGCTGCACGCAGTAGGCGACAAATCCGGCGTGCTTTCCGCTACAGTTGTTGTAGCGCTCATCGAAGGTTTCACCAGGGCTGGGGGCCGTTCCGGCAATCTCGAAGTGGTAAGGCACGTGGCAGCCGCAGCGCAGCACCTTGTAGGTTTGCCCGGTTTTTTCCAGCATGGCTTGCGTGGTCTGCACATGCATCGCCTCGCCGCTATGGCTGGCGCACAGCAGGGCCACGTGTTCCGATGCAAAGCCAAAGTGTTGCGGGCCGCCGGCTTCCATGAAGGGCAGCGCCTGCAGCGCTTTCAGCGTGGAGCGGGTGAAGGTCATCCAGTGCGGATCGCCCGCATGGGCCAGCAGTTTGCCCTGGGTGTTGACCACGGCGACCGAGCCAAAGTGCTGGTTCTCCAGGGTGCCACCGCGGGTCATTTCGATGAGTGGGGTGTGTTGCATGCCGCGATTGTGGAGCAAATTGGTGGCGCCCCGGCGGTTGTCACTCGCTTGACCGTTGGACGGCAGGCCTTGCTCCACAATGCCGCCATGACCTCTATCCGCTCCCCCCTGCAGGCCCAGATCGTCCAATGGCTGGTGCAACCCGGCGACACGGTACACGCAGGCGATGTGGTTGCCATCCTCGAAGCCATGAAAATGGAACACGAGGTTCGCGCCGAGGCACAAGGCCGTGTCACCGAGCTGCTGTTTGGCGAAGGCGAAATGGTCAATGCGGATGAGATGCTATTGATTTCAGAGCGCATAACGCATATTCCACGAGGGCTGGAGGCCGAAAACGTTCAAGGCTCTGCCCCAAAACAGACTCCCGCCGACGCAGCGCCCGACGCGCCCCGCGCCGACTTGCGGAAGTTGCTGGATCGCCAGGCGTTCGCCCAAGACGCCAGTCGCCCCGAGGCGATGGCCAAGCGCCACGCCCAAGGCCTGCGCAGCGCCCGCGAGAACATCGCCGACCTGTGCGATGCCGGTAGCTTCACCGAATACGGCGCGCTGGCCGTGGCCGCCCAACGCAGCCGCCGCAGCGCCGAAGATCTGATCCAGAACACACCGGCCGACGGCATGGTCACCGGCCTGGGCCAAGTCAACGGCCAGTCCATCGTCGCCATGGCGTATGACGCCACGGTGTTGGCTGGCACACAAGGCATGCGCAACCACCAGAAGACCGACCGGATGCTTGGTATTGCGCTGCAAAACAAGCTGCCGGTCGTGCTGTTCGCCGAGGGCGGCGGCGGTCGCCCGGGTGATGTGGACATGCCCATCGTGGCCGGTCTGCACGTGGCCACCTTCGCCAGCTATGCGCGCCTCAACGGCCAGGTGCCGGTGGTCGGTATCGCGGCCGGGCGCTGCTTTGCGGGCAATGCCGCGCTCTTGGGTTGCAGCGATGTGATCATCGCCACCAAAGGCAGCAACATCGGCATGGGTGGGCCGGCCATGGTGGAGGGCGGTGGCCTCGGTGTCTTTAGGCCGGAGCAGATTGGCCCGTCCAGCGTGCAGCATGGCAATGGCGTCATCGACATTCTGGTCGACGATGAGGCCCAGGCCGTGGCCGCGGCGCGGCACTACCTGTCGTTCTTCCAAGGATCTACAAAGGCGTTCACTGCGCCGCCCGCACTGGCCCTGCGCAATGTGGTGCCCGAGAACCGCTTGCGCGTCTACGACACGCGCAGCGCGATGCAGGGCATTGCCGATGTAGGCTCACTGCTGGAACTGCGCACCGGCTTTGGCAAGGGTATACACACGGCGCTGGCGCGTGTGGAAGGCCGCCCCATCGGCATGCTAGCCAACAACCCCTTGCACTTGGGCGGCGCCATTGATGCGGATGCTGCCGACAAGGCCGCCCGTTTCATGCAGCTGTGTAATGCCCACGGCCTGCCCATCGTCAGCCTGGTGGACACGCCCGGCTTTATGGTCGGGCCGGAGACAGAGGCCACGGCCCAGGTGCGCCATGTCAGTCGCTTGTTCATAGCCGCCGCGCATTTGCGTGTGCCTTTTCTCAGCGTGGTCCTGCGCAAGGGCTATGGCCTAGGGGCGATGGGCATGACCGCTGGTGGCTTCCATTCCCCGCTGTTCACGGTCGCCTGGCCCACGGGTGAGTTCGGCGCCATGGGGCTGGAGGGCGCTGTGCGGCTGGGCTTCAAGAAAGAACTGGAAGCCGTGCCCGAAGGCACCGAGCGCGAGGCCCTCTACGACAAATTGGTGGCCCGCCAATACGACAACGGCAGTGCGATGAACATGGCCGCCACGCTGGAGATTGATGCGGTGATAGACCCGGCGGAGACCCGCGCCTGGTTGCTGCGCGGCTTGCAGGCCGGGCGGGTGGAATCCATGCCCGCAGGCCCCAGCATTGATACCTGGTAGGGGCGCTGCGTGGATGGGCGGTGCGTGCTAAGCTGCCCCTCCGCTTACACAGCCAAGGAGACTGCCATGCCCGGACTATTGCCCCAGATCGACCCCGAAGGTTTGCTCGAATTTTCGGTGGTCTACACCGACCGCGCGCTCAACCACATGTCGCAGCGCTTCCAGGGCGTCATGAAAGACATCTCTGCGATTTTGAAAGAGGTTTACCACGCCAAATCCGCCGTGCTGGTGCCCGGCAGCGGTACCTTCGGCATGGAAGCCGTGGCCCGTCAATTCGCTACCGACAAGAAAACGCTCGTCATCCGCAACGGCTGGTTCAGTTACCGGTGGACGCAAATCTTTGACATGGGCCGCATCCCCAGTGCATCAACGGTGCTCAAGGCCCGCCGCGTGGGCGAAGGCAAACAGGCGCAGTGGATTCCGTGCCCTATTGACGAAGTGGTCGCCACCATTGCGGGCGAAAAGCCGGATGTAGTGTTCGCACCCCACGTCGAAACCGCTGCCGGCATGATCCTGCCCGACGACTACCTGCGTGCGGTCAGCGACGCCGTGCATGCGGTAGGCGGCCTGTTTGTGCTGGACTGCATCGCATCCGGCGCCATGTGGGTGGACATGCAAGCCACCGGCGTGGATGTATTGGTCAGCGCGCCGCAAAAGGGCTGGAGCAGCTCACCCTGCTGCGCGATGGTCATGCTCAGCGAACGCGCCCGCGCCGCCATCGACGGCACCACCAGCAGCAGCTTTGCGTGCGACCTGAAGAAGTGGCTGCAGATCATGGAAGCGTACGAAGGTGGTGCCCATATGTACCACGCCACCATGCCCACCGATGCACTGACGCGCCTGCGCGAAGTGATGCAGGAGACGCGCAACTATGGCTTTGAGAAGGTGCGCGCCGAGCAGATCGATTTGGGCAACAAAGTGCGCGCGCTGTTTGAAAGCAAAGGCATCGTCAGTGTTGCCGCTGAGGGCTTCAAAGCACCGGGCGTGGTCGTCAGCTACACCGAAGACCCGGGCCTTCAGAACAGTAAGAAGTTTTTGGCGCAGGGCTTGCAGACAGCGGCGGGTGTGCCGCTACAGTGTGATGAGCCTTCTGACTTCAGCACCTTCCGCGTCGGGCTTTTCGGGTTGGAGAAGCTGCACAACGTGGACCGCACTGTTGCGCAGTTGGCCCACGCGTTGGAAGCGATGCAGTAACTTTATAGCGGCACCTTGGCGTGCTGTTCTTTGTCCGCTTTGGGCGTCTCTCCGGTGAAGTAGGCCTTGGCAGCGTCGTAGACGTATTTGAGGCCCTGCACACCGGCGTTGTCCCAGTATTCTCCATCGTGCGCGGTGAACCGCAGCAGGGCAATATTGGGGTCTGACTTGCCAGTGGGGAACCACACCTTCCAGGCTTCTTTCCACAGCTTCTCAATCAACTGGCGGTCTTGCAGCACGGCGATCTCGCCGCGCACCGACGCAAATTGGTTGCTGCTCTGGAACGTCAGCACGGCATGTGGATTGGCGTTGACTTCTTCCACCTTGATGGATTTGATATCGGTCACGAGGTACGCACCCAGGCCGTCGTCCAGCTTGGTAATGGCCATGGGCCGCGCGTGGATCGCGTTGGCTGTGTGTGTAACGAGCATCGCTATATCAAAGTCTTCTACGACATCGTGTAGGTGGGTTCGGCCATCGTTGTTGTTATTGGTCATGTTGGTAGCTCCTTTGGGATTCAATAAAAATGAGTGAAGGTTGATCCAGTTGCGACCTTACTGAACCGGGTCAATAGCATCTGTGCGCGACCCAACACTGTGTGGATAGCCTTTGTGTGAGGCGGCGCACCGTCAATCGGTCTTTGTGAGTGCACGCTGGAAAGCCCAATACAGAAGGACGTAAAAACATGACAACAATTCCACAACCCTTAACGCCGGCCAAAGAATTGGCGAACAACAATGCGGCGCGCTTTCCGAATGAGAGCGCTGAATACCGCCCCGCACGCACTGCGCTGCTGGCCGAAGAGATTGAACTGCGCCGCCATATCGAACGTGTAGCGCAGCAGCGCCGCGCCCTGCCGCCGGGTGGTGTGGTGCCCAAGACTTACCAGTTCATTGGCGAACACGGCTCCGTCACTTTTGCCGACCTGTTTGGCGACAAACAAACGCTGGCGGTCTAAAGCTATATGTTCGGGCCCCGGCGTGAACGGCCATGCCCCATGTGCACCTCGTTGCTGTCGGCATGGGACGGCGAGGCGCTGGATGTGGAGCAGAACATTGCACTTGCCATCGTCGCGCGCTCGCCCATCGAACGGCTGGTCGCCTTCAAGCAAAAGAGCGTGGCTGGCACAACCTCAAGCTGTTTTCGGATGTCAACGGTGATTACACCCGCGGCTATGTGAACGTGGATGATGCCGATATTCCGGCTTTCAACGTCTTCTCACGTCGCGACGGCAGCATCCGCCATTTCTGGAGTGGTGAGATGGGCGGCGAGACGGCCGACCCCGGCCAGGATTCACGCGGTGCGCCGGATTTGATGCCGCTGTGGACGATATTGGACAGCACCGCCGAAGGGCGCGGGGCCAAGTGGTATCCCAAACTTAGCTATCCAAAGTAGTTGCCCCGTCTGCCGCAGAAAATTGCGCCCAAGCGTGCAATTTTCCGCATCGCCACACCGCGCGCTTCTGGCGATACGAGGGCCTACATCAGCTTGAAAATCAACGGCATCAACAACGATGCCAACACCACTTGCAGCCCCAATGCCAAGCCCGCGTACGCCCCCGCATCCGCATTCACCTGCAGCGCCCGCGCGGCACCCAGGCCATGGGCGGCGGTGCCCAGCGCAAAGCCTCGGGCGGTCCAGCCTGCGGTGGTGAATGGAATGCGCAGTGCGTTGAACAGGTAGCGCCCGCTGACTGCGCCCACCAGTCCGGTCAGCACTGCAAACACGGCAGACAGCGCCGGTATTCCGCCAATTTTTTCGGCAATGCCCATGGCCACCGGCGCGGTGACGGATTTGGGTGCCAGCGACAGCAACACGTCGTGTGGCAAGTCCAGCGCCCAGGCCAATCCCAGTGCCGACGCGCTGGCGGCGGTGCCACCCGCCAAGGCCGCTATCAGCAAGCGCCCCCAGCGCCTGCGCAGCTCCAGGCGGCGCTGCCATAGCGGCCAGGCCAGGGCGACTACGGCAGGGCCCAGCAAAAAATGAATGAACTGCGCTCCGGCAAAGTAGGTTGGGTAGGGTACGCCGGTTGCCAGTAATACGCCGGCAATGACCACTACCGTCCACAGCACAGGGTTGGCCCACGGCGCCTGGTTCAGGCGCAGGTAGACGGCTTGCATGCACACATAGGTGGCCAGCGTGGCAGTCAGGCCAAACAGCGGAGTGGCCGAGAGATAAACCCAGAGCTCAACGAACTTGGGCATCGCTGCGGTCTCTCTGCTCTGTGTCATGTTGGGGTGTGAGCCTGAACATCACCAGAGCCGTAACGCCCAAACCAATCCAGGTAGACAACACGATCACGACCAGCATGCGCCCCCCGTATTGCGACACCAATGCCAGGTGCGTCATCACACCCACGCCCACGGGCACAAAGAGCAAGGACAGGTGTTGCAGGAGATGGTCGGCGCACGCCGCTACCGGCTCGCGAACCACGGGCCAGCGCAGCGCGGCCAGCAGCAAGACCATGCCTACCACCGGGCCGGGAAAGGGCAGGCTGAACGCCCGTGCCAGCAGCTCCCCCGCAGTTTGCAGCACCAGCAACCAGGCCAAGCCGCGTAAACCAAGCGTTGAACTGGACATTATTTAGTTAGAACCGCGGCAGATCCGGGTGCTTGATCTGCCCGCCGCGCACCAGCATCTTGCCGTATTCCGCGCAGCGCTGCA
>NZ_JANXUQ010000107.1 GCF_025356155.1 Rhodoferax sp.
ACCTTGGTACCGTCTGCACGGCTCAAGCTGCCCTGCAAGTCCAGAATGCCGGGGAAACGGGCCGCAGTTTGTTGGGCCGCGTTGGTTGCACCGGGCGCCGTGCTGCCCGGCGCCGTTTGCCATTTAAGTTGCAGCTCGCCATGGGCATCGGCATTGCTGAAGCGCAGGTTGGGGACGGTCAGGCTGATCTGGCCGCCATCCATCTTCCACTGCACGTCGCCATCCAACTGGTCCAGCGGCACGACCGCTTCATCGAACACACCCTGCAAATCGAGCGCACCGGTGCGCATCGCAAGCGCCGCCCGGCCGCCCGACTGGTTGAGGTCGAAAGCGATGTCCATGCCCTTGAAACCCGGCCGCGCACCAGCATCTGCGGGTCGTGACGCAATCTCCAATCGCACCACGCGACCCTTGGCGGCAAACCGGGTAGGGGCCTCTATCGGCCCCTGCCAGTTGCCTTGTACCTGTTCGACCAAGCCTTTGGGCGCCAGCAGCACCAACTGGTTGCGCACCGCTTCGTTCAGCGGCAAGCGGTTGGCAATTTGCGCCATGGCGGCCAGGTCCAGCCGATCGGCGGTCAGCTCGCCGCGTGGAGGCTTGTTTTTGTCGCCCGCAAACAGCGCCAGACGCACATTGCCACCGGGCCAGCGCAGGCCGTCATCAGTCTGGAACTGCAAAGCCTGGGTCGAAAACTCGGCACCTCCTTCAAGGGCCTTGGCACCGAGGCGCCCGGTGATGCCGCGCAAAGCCAGGGCGTCCAGCTTGCGGTCAACCGTCACCTTGACGCCATCCAGCGCCAGATCAGCCGTGGCACCGGTCACGGTGCCACGGGCTACGTCAACCCATGCGCGCACAGAGCCCACGCCTTGTTCCAAGTCCACACCCAGATTCGCATAGAGGCGCAGCTGCGCCAGATCAACCTGCGCAAAGTTGGCATACAACTGGCCTTCCCAATCCTTCCAGTCACTGGGGCGGCGGCTCAGCAGGCGCTGCTTGAAGATGCCGGACACGCTCAGGCGTTCACCCCAATGGGCGGGCGGGTTGGCATCGAACCGCATGGAATGGGTGCGGTGCTGGTTGCGCAAGACCCAGTCCACATCGGTCAGGGCCAGCGGTGGCACATTGCGCATTTCGTCGGTCCAGGTGACGGTGCCGTGGCGTATCACCAGCTCGGGTTGGGAAAACACCCAGTCGGCTCCGCCACTGTCGGCACCATCCCCCTTGGGCAGGGGCAGGCCTGCCACCCAGATATGCCCGTCGGCCGAGCGGCGCACGTCCAGCTCGGGGTGGTCCACCGTCAACTGTTCAAACCCCAACCCCATGAGCGAGCGCGCAGACAGTGCCGCCATGACCGAGGGCAGCTTCAAGGCGTCGCGGCCCTGGCTGTCCAGCAACCGCACGTCGTTGAGCTCCAGCGAAGGGATCAGGCCATTGGAGCGCGCCACGATGGCGCCTATGCGCACCGTTACCCCTAACACGCGGGAGACCTGCTGCTCCAGCATCGGGCGGAACTCTGCGATTCGCGGCACAATCACGAAATGCAGTGCTCCCCAGACTATGAAAAAAGTTATCCATACTGAGGCCACCAACCAAAAAGCTGCGCGCACAACAAACGCACCGAACCTGAGCACACGCGAGGGATTTGGGGTCAATGCAGTCACCGTAGTTGGAACGCCATGTCAGGAATTATGACCCGCAATGGAACGCCTGATCGGGCCGAAGGTTCCCGCTTTACGCAACGTATACGACGCCGTTACGCCCAGCAATTGGCGCAATTGCCGCCCGGAGCGCCTACCCGGGACAGCATGTTTGCGCTGTTCGAGGCATTGCGCGCGGCAGGCGCCGACACCGGGGCCGCATTGCGCACCGTACGCCAATTGGTGATTGAGCGTCTGGTCTGCCTGGATTGCAATGAAGGCGGGGCACTGTCGAGCATTACCGGTGCCATGACGGCTTTGGCGGAATGCGCGCTGGACGCGGCCTACCAGGAGAGCAGCCGTGCACTGGATCTGCTGCATGGCGCGCCGCTGTCTGCCCAGGGCACACGCGCCGACCTGTGCATTGTGGGTATGGGCAAGCTGGGCGCGCGCGAGCTCAATGTCTCCAGCGATATCGATCTGATCTACATCTACGACCAGGATGGCGAGACCGCTGGCAACGCGGAGGGACGTGGCCGCATCTCCAACCAGGAGTACTTTGGCAAGATGGTGCGTTCCATTTACGCGCTAGTGGGCGATACGACCGAGCACGGTTTTGTATTTCGCGTTGATCTGGCGCTGCGGCCGAATGGCAACTCCGGCCCGCCGGTGGTGTCGCTGGGTGCGCTGGAAGAGTATTTTCATGTGCAGGGCCGTGAGTGGGAGCGTTTTGCGTGGCTCAAGAGCCGCGTGGTGGCACCCAGCCAGGCCATCCGTTCCAATTGCGCCCAGGGCTTGCGGGCGGTTGTATCGCCTTTTGTCTTCAGGCGTTACCTGGACTACAACGTATTTGACGCGCTGCGCGTGTTGCACCGCCAGATCCGTGACCACGCCACCAAACGCAGCGCGGGCAAACCCGAACGCAACAATGATGTCAAGCTGTCACGCGGCGGCATTCGCGAGATTGAATTCACCGTGCAGTTGCTGCAGGTGGTGCGTGGCGGCCAGTACCCCGAACTGCGCACCCGCCCCACACTCAGCGCGCTGCAACGGCTGGTGACGGCGGGGCTGATGCCGCAGGCCACGGCCGATGCACTGGCCCGCGCCTATGTTTTTTTGCGAAAAGTAGAGCACCGCATCCAGTACCTGGATGACCAACAAACCCATATTCTTCCGACTGCTGATGCCGATCTGGAATGGATCGCGCAGACGCTCGACTTTACAAACAGTTGCGCTTTCCTGCATGAACTGGACAGCCACCGCGAGCTGGTGGCCCAGGAGTTTGACGCCCTGCTAGGCGGTGCACACAAGGAATGCCGGGGTTGTGGTGGTGCGGCTGCCACGCCAGGCATGGGTGACTTTGACGAGTTGCTGGCCGAGCTGAGCGGGCAATTCCGCGCGCGCATCCAGCACTGGCGTGAACACCCGCGGGTGCTGGCCTTGCGCGAGGAATCACGTGCCAGGCTGTCGCGCCTGGTGTTGCGCACCGCACAGTGGGTCACGCAGGGCAAGGTCGCGGAAGAGGCCGCTGTGCGGCTGGCCGATTGGATTGAGCCACTGCTGCGCCGCGAGAGTTACCTGGCTCTGTTACTGGAGCGGCCCAATGTGCATGAGCGCCTGCTGCACATGCTGGGTGCAGCCCGCTGGCCCGCGCGTTACCTGCTCAAACACCCCGGCGTTATCGACGAGCTGGCGGGTGATGCGATGTTTGAAGAGCGCTTTGACCCGCAGGAGTTCGAGCGCGAGCTGGACCAGCGGCTGGCCGCCTTGCAGGGCACGGGTGAGGACGATGACGAGACCTTGCTGAACCTGCTGCGCCGCGCCCACCATGCCGAAGTGTTTCGTATCCTGGCGCGTGATGTAGAGGGCCGACTGGGCGTGGAAGAGGTCGCCGACGACCTGAGCGCACTGGCCGATGCCGTGCTGCGCATCACCACACGCTGGTGCTGGGACCGACTGAAAAACCGCCACCAAGCGGAGTGCCGCTTCGGCATCATTGCCTACGGCAAGCTGGGCGGCAAGGAGTTGGGTTATGGCAGCGACCTGGACATTGTGTTTGTCTACGACGATGAGGACGAACGCGCCGGCGAGGTCTATGGCGCCCTGGTGCGCAAGCTGATCAACTGGTTGACCGTTAAAACCGGCGAGGGCGATTTGTACGAGATCGATACCGCGCTTCGGCCCAATGGCAATTCGGGCTTGCTGGTCACCAGCTTCACCGCGTATTCCAACTACCAGCAGCAGCGTGGCAGCAACACGGCATGGACCTGGGAACACCAGGCCATGACCCGCGCCCGTTGCGTGTTGGGCGACACCGGTTTGCAAGCGCGCTTTGACGCCGTGCGCGCCGCGGTCATCGGTGCCGAGCGTGACAGCCTGGGTCTGCGCGAAGAGATCGGCAGTATGCGGACCAAGGTGCGCGCCAGCCACCCGGTGCGGGGTGCGCAGTTCGATGTCAAACACAGCCCCGGTGGCATGGTGGATGTGGAGTTTGCGGTGCAATTTTTGGTACTGTCCCAAGGTTGCAAACACCCGGAGTTGCTGGCCAATGTCGGCAACATCGCGTTGCTGTTGCGGGCCGAGGCCTGTGGGCTATTGCCTGCGGGCGTGGGTGAACGCGCCGCAGAAGCCTACCGCACACTGCGCCAGATCCAGCACCGGGCGCGGCTCAACGAGGAGCCCACCCAGGTCGATCAGGATAAGGTGCAGCGCGAACGCGCGGCAGGCCTGGCCTTGTGGGCAGCGGTGTTTGAAACCGCGGCCCTGCCAGTGCTGCGGTGAGTTGCGCTAGCCCGCCGCGCGGATTCTTTTGACCAGCGCCGTGGTGGAATAGCCAGCCACAAAAGGCAACGCCAACGCGTGGCCACCCCACGATTCAACCAGTGCGGTTTCAGGCAGGACAGACATGTCGTAGTCGCCGCCCTTGACCAATATATCGGGGCGAATCTCGCCAATCAACTCCACCGGGGTGTCTTCGTCGAACCAGGTCACCAGACTGACCGCCTCCTGGCTGGCCATGACGATGGCGCGGTCGGCTTCCCTATTGAGCGGCCTGTCATCACCCTTGCCCAGCCGTCGCGCAGATGCGTCCGTGTTCAAGGCCACGATCAGGCTGCCACCCAAGGCGCGAGCCTGTGCGAGGTAGACGACATGGCCGCGATGGATCACGTCGAACACGCCATTCGTAAACACCCATGGTTTGGGCATGCGGTTGAGCTGTTGCGGCAGGTCTTCGCGCGCGCAAATCTTGGCTAAAAACGCCGGGGATGTGTCGTGGGCTTGCATGGGTGCCATGCTATCAGGCGACATGCCCGCTCAAGACTGGCGCCGTTGTGTCGATCTGACATGCATAATTACCTTTTATCCATGCACCTTGTCCCCGTCAGCGTCGAATCCATACGCATCAACCAGCCCCTGCCTTTTCCTTTGATGGACAAGAATGGGGTTCTGTTGGCCAAACGCGCCTTCGTCATCGATTCGAAAGAATATCTGGCGGACATTGCACAGCGTGGTGGTGGCCTGTTCATCGATGTGACCGACTCCGAGGCCCACCACCGCGCCTATGTGGAGCGCCTGCACAACCTGGTGCGCACCGGCAAGTCGCTGGGCGAAATTGCCGACACCAAAATCACCGGCGACCTGCTGGGCAATCGCAACGCACAAGACGACGAACACCCGGACTGGCTGGACCTGCAGATACAGGCCAACGCCTTGCTGCGCGACAGCCAGCCAGCGCACTTTATGGAGCGGATGGAACGCGTGCACAGCCAGTTGGCCCGCCATTCTCGCCGCAACCCGGATGGCACCTTGTTCGCGCTCATCCAGCTCTCCGCCACCGAGGTGCGCATGTACAGCGCAACCCATGCCATGCTGGTCAGCGTCATGTGTAGTCTGGCGGCGCGCGAAGTGCTGAAGTGGTCAGTGGAGCAAGAGGCCTCACTGTGCAAGGCGGCCCTGACCATGAACCTGAGCATGACCGGGCTGCAAGACCAACTGACCAAACAGGTCGAAGTGCCGTCACCCATGCAACGCAAGGCCATTGATGGCCATGCCGACAAATCCGCCGAAATGCTGATCGACATGGGCGTCACCGATGCCCTGTGGCTGGACGCCGTGCGCGACCACCATAACCAAACGCCTGGCCCTTTGCAAAGCCGAACACCGGCACAGCAACTCGCGCGCCTGATCCAGCGGGCCGATATGTTCGCGGCCCGGCTGGCACCGCGCGCCGCGCGGGTGCCTATTTCACCCGCTGCAGCTATGCAGGCTTGCTACTTTGACGAGAACCGCCAGGTCGATGAGACGGGTGCTGCGCTGATCAAGGCCGTAGGCATTTACCAGCCGGGATCCTTTGTCCGCCTGGCCACGGATGAGGTGGCGATTGTCATCAAACGCGGCATGAACACCAGCACGCCGCGCGTTGCAGTATTGGTCAACCGCAGCGGCATGCCGACCATGGAGCCGACCATCCGCGAAACCAGCACCCGAGATTTCCGCATTGTGGCCAGCGTGCCGCATCGCGACGTCAAGGTCCAGATCAATCTGGAACGCCTGCTGCCACTCACCGCCGCACTCAAGTCCGACCGCCCCTGGTAGGCACCCCGGGGCGCAGCCCGCTGCGCGCGCCCAAAACAGCCCGACAGACGCTGTGTACCCACATTTGCAACGTGGACAAAAACTTGTTTGACCGATAAGTTACTATACGGTCATAAAACTACCAACCAGTTCAACCGTCGGACTTCTCTGTGACTTATCTACCTTGTGCCGCGCCATACGCCTTTGAGCCGCCTCTCGGGCGCACTGCGTTATGAAGATCGCCATCGTCGGCTCCGGCATTTCGGCACTGGGTGCTGCCCATGCACTGCGTGGGCAGGCGGAATTGAGCCTGTTCGAGGCGGGGAGCTACTTTGGTGGGCATACCCATACGGTGGATCTGACATTGGATGGTCCCAAGGGCCCGATCACCCATGGCGTGGACACCGGTTTTCTGGTCTTCAACGAACGCACTTACCCGCAGTTGATCCAGCTGTTTGCCGACCTGCAAGTGCCCACCGCGCGCTCTGACATGTCGTTCTCGGTACAGGTGCCCGGCGAACATGGCCAAGCGCCGCTAGAGTGGAGCGGCGCATCACTGAACACCGTGTTCGCCCAACGCCGCAACCTCATTAACCCGCGCTTTCTGCGTATGCTGCGCGACGTGATGCGCTTCAACCAGTTGTGTACCGACATTGCGCAGCGCAATGCAGAGACCGAATTGATGCAGCCGCTGGCCGGTTTTCTGGACCAGCACCGGATGTCCATCGAATTCCGAGACTGGTACTTCCTGCCCATGCTGGGCTGCATCTGGAGCTGCCCGACTGACCAGATGTTGCAGTTCCCCGTGGCCACGATGATTCGTTTCTGCCATAACCATGGTCTCATTCAGGTCAGCAATCGCCCGCAATGGTGGACGGTTGCGGGTGGCGCGCGCCAATACGTGGACAACATCGTGGCGCAGATTCCCGACAAGCGTCTGAACACACCGGTGCAGCGCATCACCCGCGACGCTTTGGGCGTCAGCATCCACACCAACGGCCAGACCGAGCGATTCGACAAGGTCGTGCTGGCCTGCCATTCAGACCAGTCCCTGGCATTGCTGGCCGAGCCCACGCCCGCCGAACGCCTGACGCTGGGCGCCATCCGATACCAGGCCAACCGCGCCGTGCTGCATACCGATACAACCGTGTTGCCGCAGTCCCGCCGCGCCTGGGCTGCGTGGAACTACCAGCGCGCGGCACACACGGGGCACGACACCGCGCAGGTCTGCCTGCACTACCTGATCAACATGCTGCAGCCCGTGCCGTTTACGCAACCGGTCGTGGTGTCGTTGAACCCCGTGGCCGAGATAAACCCTACCCACGTACACGCCAGCTTTGACTACGCGCACCCCGTGTTCGATGTAGCAGCCATCCGTGCCCAGGGTCATGTGGATGCGCTGCAGGGCCAGCAGAACACGTATTTCTGCGGCGCTTGGACCGGTTATGGCTTCCACGAAGACGGTTTGAAATCCGGTATCGCCGTGGCAGACCGTCTGCACGCCGCGCTGAGCCTGGCACGCTAACGCACAGCCCGCCATGCTTGCGCACACCCCCGCCCCAACAACGCCTCGGGCTGTGGCCCACATCGGCTTTGGGCAGGTGCGCCATACACGCCTGGCGCCGGTGCGCAACGCCTTTGTCTACGGCAACTATTTTTTGATGCTGCCACTGCGCAGCCTGCAAGCCCACGGCGGCGCCGCACTGGCCCGCAACCGCTTTGCACCCTTGAGTTTTTACGATACCGACCATGGCGACGGCCGTGGCCCGGAACAAGGCGGCGCACTGGCCTGGCTGGATGCACTACTGGCCCTGGAGGGCATTGGCAGCGTGCGCGACGCCACACACACTGACCCCGCCGATGGCGAGGTCTGGTTGCACTGCTACCCGCGCGTGCTGGGCCATACCTTCAAGCCCGTGAGCTTCTGGTACTGCCACCGCCAGGATGGCACGCTGCGCGCCATCGTCGTGGAGGTGAACAACACCTTTGGCGAACGCCACTGCTACCTGCTGGACCACCCGCAATTCGGCGTGGAGCAACGCGCGACCAAGGTTTTCCATGTGTCACCGTTTGCGCCCGTCGAGGGCGGCTACCGCTTCCGCTTCATGTTTACGCCAGACCGCAGTCACACCATAGCCCGCATTGATTTTGACGATGCCAACGGCCCGTTAATTGAGACCAGCGTCAGCGGACAGCTGGAGCCGCTGACCCCGCAGTCCGTACGCCGGGCCATTTGGCGCTACCCCGCCATGACGGTGGGGGTGGTGCTGCGCATCCATTGGCAGGCTTTCAAGTTGCTGTGCAAAAAAACGCCTTTCTTTGGCAAGCCCCTGCCGCCCACTACGTTCACCACCCGCTGACCCTGACCGAGCCCTCACACCATGAACAGCACCACCGCACCCGCCACCGTCACCATCCCCCGCGGCACACCGGCTGCCGCACGTTCGGTATTGCGCCTGCTGCACAAGCTGCGCCACGGCACGCTGACACTGCAATTGCCGGATGGCAGCATGCAGCGTTTTGGCAAGGGCGACGACCTGCCACACGCCACGCTGAACCTGCACAACTGGAATGTGTGCGCGGCGGCGCTCAAATCCGGTGACATCGGCTTTGCCGAATCCTTCATCGCCGGAGACTGGAGCACACCCAACCTGGTCGACCTGCTGCGCGTGTTGGTGAAGAACCGTGCCGAGGTGGAAAGTGTGATTTATGGCACCTGGGCCGGAAGTCTGTTGTACCGCGTCAAGCATTTGCTGAACCGCAACACGCGCAGCAACAGCCAAAAAAATATCCATGCCCACTACGACCTGGGCAATGGCTTTTACCGCTTGTGGTTGGACGAGACCATGAACTACTCCAGCGCGCTGTTCAACGGCAATTTCACGCAGACCATGGCCCAAGCCCAAAACGCCAAGGTTCGCCGTGCGCTGAACCAGGCGCGCGTCAAGGCGGGTGACCGCGTGCTGGAAATCGGCTGCGGCTGGGGTGCACTGGCCGAAATGGCAACGGTTGAATACGATGCCCATGTCACCGGCGTTACCTTGAGCAGCGAACAACTCAGCTCCGCCAAAGAGCGCTTGCACCGCATGGGTAAGACCGCGCAAGCGGATTTGCGGTTGCAAGACTACCGCGACATCAACGACGCGCCGTTTGACGCCATTTGCTCCATCGAAATGGTTGAGGCTGTTGGACGCGAATACTGGCCCACCTACTTCGCCACCGTCTCAAAACTGCTCAAACCCGGCGGGCACGCCTGTGTGCAAAGCATCGTGATTGACGATGCCTTGTTTGAACGCTATGTGGGCTCTACTGACTTTATCCAACAGTACATCTTCCCCGGCGGCTGCCTGCCCTGCCCACGCGAATTCCGCCGCCAAGCCGAAACCGCCGGTCTGGAGGTGGTCGAAGAACTGGCCTTCGGTCACGACTATGCAGAGACGCTGAACCGCTGGCGCGAGGCATTTATGTCACACCGCGCCCAGGTATTGAAGAACGGCTTTGACACCCGATTCCTGCACATCTGGGAGTTCTACTTGGCTTATTGCGAGGCAGCGTTTATGGAAGACAACATCGACGTCGTGCAGTACACGCTGCGCAAACCTGTCGCGGCGTGAGACAAGCGCCAGACGGCCCACCACACACCACGCGCGCCCCACCATGTTGAACCGCCGCACCCTGATACACGCCAGCGCCGCCAGTAGCCTTGGCGCGCTGGGGCTGGGTACGCCTGCAATGGTGGGCGCGCAGGTACCCCCGCCCGAGATTGCC
>NZ_JANXUQ010000142.1 GCF_025356155.1 Rhodoferax sp.
TCTGGCGTACGCAAAGCATTCGGCAAGGGCAACAAGGCGATTGAAGTGTTGCAGCGCATCGACATCGACGTTCAACCCGGCGAGTTTTTGATTTTGGTTGGCCCCAGCGGCTGCGGCAAATCCACATCTCAATATCATCGCCGGGCTGGAGGAGCCCACCGAAGGCCAGGTCCGCATTGGTGGCAAAGACGTCATTGGCGTGGCACCGGCCCAGCGCGACATTGCGATGGTGTTCCAGAGCTATGCGCTCTACCCCACGATGAGCGTCTACGACAACATCGGCTTCGCACTGGAGATGCGCAAGGTGCCTAAGGCCCAGCGTGACCAGCGCATCCGCGAGGTCGCGGCCATGCTGCAGATCGAGCCGCTGCTGGAGCGCCGCCCCGCGCAACTCTCCGGCGGCCAACGCCAGCGCGTGGCCATGGGGCGCGCGCTGGCCCGCCAGCCACAGATCTTTTTGTTTGACGAGCCGCTGAGCAACCTGGACGCCAAGCTGCGGGTGGAGATGCGCGCCGAGATCAAGCGCCTGCACCAGCTCAGCGGCATCACCAGCGTGTATGTGACGCATGACCAAATCGAGGCCATGACACTGGGCTCGCGCATCGCGGTCATGAAAGGCGGCGTGTTGCAACAACTGGGCACACCGGACGAAATCTACAACCGCCCTGCCAACACCTATGTGGCCAGCTTTATTGGCTCCCCCACGATGAACCTCGTCCCAGGCCATAACGGTACGGCGCAGGGCAATAACAACTTCGAGATTGCGCTCACGCAATTGCCCATGGCCGCACCACGGGCTGGCAACCTGCTGATGGGTGTGCGCCCTGAGCATGTGTCCCTGGTCGACGATGCGCCGTGGCGCGGCGAGGTCAGCGTGGTGGAGCCCACCGGTGCCGACACCTATGTAGTCGTCAAGACAGGGGTTGGTGACGTAACGGTTCGGGTATCCGCCCAGGCCCATGTGAAGGCCGGTGACCGCGTGGGTCTGCAAGTGGCTGCGGACCACGTGAGCTGGTTCGATGCCGGCACCGGTGTGCGCATCTAGGCTTGCGCTTCGGCAACCTGCCCCATGACAACGCCTGCCGCGCCCGATTTCCGCTCAGCGGCCTTCTTGCGCCAGCACGCCAGTTGGGTCATGGAGTTTTACAACCCACGGGCCCTTGACGCCAGTGGCGGCATGTACCACTACTACCTGGACGATGGCACGGTATTCGACCAACGCACACGCCATCTGGTCAACGCCACCCGTTTTGTCATCACGCATGCCATGTTGTACCGGCTCACCGGTGAAGCCCGCTACCAGCGCGGCGTGCGCCATGCAGTGGATTTTATGCGCCAGGCTTTTCGCGATCCAGACACCGGGGGTTATGCATGGATGATCGATTGGCACGAGGGCCAGGCCACGGTGCTGGATGGCACCCGCCACTGCTACGGCATGGCCTTCGTCATGCTCGCCTATGCCCACGCAAGCACCTGTGGCATTGACACCGCACGGGGCTGGCTGGCGGAAACATTTGAGCTGGCCGAACAACACTTCTGGGAACCCGCTGCAGGGCTGTATGCAGATGAGGCCACGCCCGACTGGACACTGACCCCCTATCGCGGCCAGAACGCCAACATGCACGCCTGCGAGGCCATGATTACGGCCTATACGGCGACAGGCGAGACGCGTTACATAAACCGCGCCGAATGCCTGGCACACAACATCACCTGCCGCCAGGCCGCATTGGCCAACGGCCTGGTCTGGGAACACTACCACCCCGATTGGTCCGTGGATTGGGACTACAACCTCGACGACAAATCCAACATATTCAGACCCTGGGGCTACCAAAGCGGCCACCTGACCGAGTGGGCCAAGCTCTTGTTGCAGCTCGACACCCACGCCCCCGCAGACTGGCATGTGCCGCGAGCGATAGCGCTGTTTGAGGCCGGCGTCACCAAAGCCTGGGACGCACAACACGGCGGTTTGCACTATGGATTCGCACCCGATGGCAGCATCTGCGATGCCGACAAATACCATTGGGTACAAGCCGAATCAATCGCCGCCGCGGCCCTGCTCGCCATCCGCACCAACCAGCCTGAGTACTGGGCCTGGTACGACAAAATCTGGGCCTATTGCTGGGCACATTTTGTGGACCACCAGCACGGCGCCTGGTTTCGCATCCTTGACCCAGCCAACCGCAACCACACGCGCGAAAAGAGTCCGGCGGGCAAGGTCGACTACCACAACATCGGTGCGTGTTTTGATGTGTTGCGGGCCATGGGGCCTGTGGGTCACCAGACATGAACACCAGCAACGGCGACAAGCTTCCCACCTTCATCGCGTTTGGCGAAGCGCTGACGGACATGCTGCGCACCGGCGCGGACACATGGAAGAGCGTGCCAGGCGGTGCCCCGTGGAATGTGGCGCAGATCATGGCCAGTTTTGGCGTTGCCAGCGCATTTGGTGGCGCCATCAGCAACGATTGCTTTGGCGATGCGCTCTGGAAAGCTAGCGCCCAGTCTGGGCTCGACTTGCGTTTCCTGCAACGCGTTTCCAAATCACCGTTGTTGGCGATCGTGCACGAGACACAACCGCCCTCCTACTTCTTCGTTGGCGATGACAGCGCCGATTTGCACTTCGACCTGGTCGCCCTGCCGCAAGGCTGGGAGGCCGCGGTACGCTGGGCACATTTCGGTGGCATCAGTCTGGCCCGCCAGCCGCTCGCCGAGCGACTGGTGGCAATAGCCGAGCGCCTGAGCGCAAGCGGCGTCAAGATCAGCTACGACCCAAACTTTCGCAATGTGATGGATAAGAGCTATGACGCAATTCTGGCGCGCATGGTGGCAGTTGCCGACCTGATCAAGGTGTCCGAAGAAGACCTATGCGGATTGTTCCGCACGCACGATGCAGAAGCGGCACTCCTCGAATTGCGCGCCATGCGGCCCACGGCAACGGTCCTCTACACGCGTGGCGCGCAGGGGGCAACATTGCATGCAAAAGGCAAAACTTGGAACGCCGCGCCACCACGCATCACCGTCGTCGACACCATAGGCGCTGGCGACTGCAGCCTCGCCGGTTTTCTCAGCAGCGCCATGCACCAGCCTCATGCGGATTGGGATACGCACCTGCGTGCCGCAGTGGCAGCAGGCGCTGGTGCTTGCCTGGCTGCAGGGGCGACGCCGCCCACAGCCCAAACACTCGCTGATCTCACCCTAAAGGTTCACATCCAATCGTCCTAGGCAGTGGAAGACAACACCCTGCCGTTCAAAGAAGTCATTCAAGGGGTTACACCATGGTGAGGCCAATCAGTGGCAAGGATGTTTGCGTGCGCGCCGCCATGCTGTGCCTCGCGCTATGGACCAGCGCAGCATGCCATGCCGGCGAGGTGGAGGTCCTGCACTACTGGACCTCGGGCGGCGAGGCCAAATCTCTGGGCGAACTCAAGGGCATGATGACCAACCGCGGGCACTCATGGAAAGACTTTGCCGTGACCGGCGGTGGTGGACAAAACGCCATGTCGGTGCTCAAGCAGCGGGTGCTGAGCGGCGCTGCACCGGCGGCGGCCTTGATCAAGGGACCCACCATACAAGAATGGGCGGAGCTGAACGTGTTGACCAATCTGGATGCAATGGCCGAGTTTGAGAAATGGGATGCCTTGCTACCCAAGGTCATCGCCGACCAAATGAAACACCAGGGCCACTACGTGGCGGTGCCGGTGAACGTGCATCGCGTGAACTGGCTGTGGGCCAACTCTGCGGTGTTGCGCAAGGCCGGTGTCACCTCATTGCCTAGGACATACGACGAATTTTTTGCGGCGGCGGACAAGATCAAAGCCGCTGGCTTTATTGCCGTCGCCCACGGCGGCCAGGACTGGCAGGATTTCACGGTGTTTGAGTCTGTAGTGTTGGGTGTGGGTGGCGCGGCCTTCTACAACAACGCGCTGGTTCAACTGGACAAGCGCTCTCTGGCGAGCGACACGATGCGCCAGTCCCTGGAGGTGTTCCGCCGCCTCAAATCCTATGTGGATGACAAGGCCAGCGGGCGCGACTGGAATGTGGCAACCGACATGGTCATCAAAGGCAAGGCCGGCTTTCAATTCATGGGAGACTGGGCCAAGGGCGAGTTCCTGGCGGCCGGACAACGGCCCGGTGTGGACTTCAGTTGCTCCGCAGCGCCGGGCACGGACACGGCCTATACCTTCAACGTCGATTCCTTTGCGATGTTCCAGCTCAAGCCCTGGGAGGCGCAGAAGGCCCAGGGCTATCTGGCATACCTGCTGATGGGGCAAGACTTCCAAGAGAAATTTAACCTGCGCAAAGGCTCGATCCCGGCACGCTTGCACATGGATATGGAAAAGTTCGATGCCTGCGCCAAGGCCTCCAGCAAAGACTTTGTCGCCGCTTCCAAGGCTGGTACCCTGGTGCCGTCGATTGCCCACGGCATGGCCGTTTCAACGGCAGCACAGACTGCACTGCGCGCGGTCGTCAGCGACTTTTGGAACAGCGACAAGACCACTGTCGGCGACGCCATGTCCAAACTGGTACTGGCCGCGAGCACCAAGCCGCGATAGGAGGAGCATCAATCCCGATACCGCACCAACGCCCACAGCGTGGGCTTATCCTCACTGCACAGGCCGGTCCGCACCGTACCCGTAAAGCTCCAGCGCCGGTCGGATGATTCCCAACCGTGGCCCAGCGCCATGCTCCAGCCGGACGGGTTCTGCAACGTCTTGGCTTCGTCGGTGTAGCGCTCGCCGCGCCAGGTCATCCGCAGCAGCGAGAAGCTGCGCGCCTCGTGTCGCCAGGTGGCTTGGCCAAGCGCGACGTCGCGCGCAAAGCCGGGCAGCAGGTTGCCCACATACCCAGCGCCGGTGTTGCGCGAGTCAGTGTAGACATAGCTGCCCAGTACGCTCCAGCGAGGCCCCAGCAAGTGGTTGACGGACGCGCTGGCCTGCGCCAGGTCGCCATGGCCAAAAATCGGTGTGATCTCATAGGTATTGAGCGTGGTTTGCGCGTTGAGTACGACCGGGGCAATGTTGGTCATGTTGTCAAACAGCGCGCCCGTCCGCTTAGCAAACAGTACTCCGCTGGCGGCCACCAGGTTGCTGATGCTTTGACCCGACAGGCTGGCACCCACAAAAGTAGTCGTCCCGAGCTCCCAATCCAGCTGCAGCGCGCGCTTGCGTGCGTAGCTGCCCGCCAGCTGGTACTGGTTATCCACCGCAATGGCCCCGGTGGCTACGGGCGCCGAGGTGTGGGCACCGGGGGCCCGCACGCTTTCCTGGTACGCCCAGTGCAATGCGCGCCCCGGTCCAAAGCCCAGGCTTGCGCCGACGCGTGGTAGCAGCTTTCGGCTGTGCTCGGCGCCTTCCGTGTTGGGGGCAAACAGGTCCTGGACCGACGCCCGATGGCTCGCCATCCCAACTCCTTTTTCGAGTGGTCAGCACCTTGCATGCGCCTGGTTCGCATGGCGGTTGCTGTGGGGCACACTGTGGCGCGACAAGCTGTGTCTGCACAGGGGTAAGTTGCCGATACCGCAGTCAGCCGGCCCGCCGGACCTGGGCCCTCGCGCATATCCATGCGATGCGCCGTCTCTCACTCAAAAACGTTTTGGGCCTTTGCTACATTTTAGATAGCGCAATGCGCATATTTCACGAGGGCTAGAGGCATAGTTTCCTCTGAACAACATCTCAAAGATCGCAAACAAACCCGAATAAGGTATTTTAGATACCCACGGTTGCTCCAGCCAAGGGCTGAGTCCCCCCCAAAGTGGCCGCTAAGCACCGGCGCGAGGGCATCGTGACAGCCCCAATCACCGATCTCCAGACGCTGGCCGCGGCGCGCGGCGCCAACACCACCTTTGTACAGGCGGACTACCCGACAGGCAACGCCCGCTGACTATTGCGCCGGTGTTGTAGCCGGCGACGCCAGCGGCTGACCCTTTTCAACCACGTACACGCCCACCAGTTTGGTCGGCACTGTGCCATGGTTCATCGCGTTGTGCACCACGCCAGCAGGGATAACAAAGGCTTCCCCAGCAGCCACCTTGCGGGGCGCCTGCCCAGCGATCAGCAGCATGGCTTCGCCTTCCATCACATAGCTGATCTCATCGCCCGGATGCGTATGCCATCCGGCGGCGGCACCCGGCGCCACCTCAACGCGCGCCACGACGGCTTCGCGGTTGGGAACTGACACATCCGCCTTGGTGACCATGACCCGGGTCAGACCCGAGGCCTGCGCAAAGCTCAGCCCCGTGGCCAAAGTGAAACCGATGCCAATGGCGGCAGAACGAAGATGGTGGTGCATGGGATATCCTTAAAAAGTGGATGGGGCCGGACGAGAAAAAAGGGAATTTATTGATACTCCGCGAATCTGTTCAGGACTGCAGCGGCAGCGCAATGCGGATGATCAAACCGGAAGGCTGGGCCGCCAGGGCCGTCGCTGTACCGCCGTGGCGATGGGCGATCTCGGCGACGATGGCCAAGCCCAGGCCGCAGCCCCCGGGCAGCTCGCTGGCGCGCCAGAAGCGCTCGAAGACTCGCGACAAATCGGCGCTGGAGAGGCCTGGGCCGTTGTCTTCCACCTCCAGCACACAACTGCCTGTCTCGCGCCGTACGCGCACCGTCAGCGCGGCGCCATTGCCCGCGTAATGCAAGGCGTTGTCGATGAGGTTGTTGAGCACCTCCCGCAGCAACAACTTCTCCCCCTGCACCGACACACTGCCCTCGCCCTCATAGCCCAGGTCTACGCCAGCGGCCAGAGCACGCGGGGTCCACTCGCGTGCCACCTCGCGGGCGAGTTGCGCCACATCCGATGGATGCAGCGTCACATCGGCCTCCGTGCGCGCCAACGACAACAACTGGTGCACCAGGTGGGCGCTGCGCAACGCGCCGGCGTGTACCTTGACCAAGCGCTCCTTCACGGCCACCAGTTCATTCTCATTCAGGGCCAGTTCGGTCTGGCTGACCAAGCCGGCCAGCGGTGTGCGCAACTGGTGGGCGGCGTCGTTGACGAAGCGCTTTTCCTGGCTCAGGCTGCGGCGCACGGCATCCAGCAACTGGTTGACGGCCAGAGCCAGCGAATGCACCTCTTGGGGCGCCTGCGCCAACTCGATGGGCTGCAACGCCGACAGGGTTGGGCCAGAACGGTCGCCCAGCTGGGCCTCCAGTCGCTTGAGGGGAAGCAGGCCCCGGGTGATACCAGCATTGATGATGATGCCTAGCAGCACCCCCAGCGCGGCTAACGGCACCAGCATGTCAAAAACCAACTCGCGGGCTACGCGCTCTTGCACAGCCAGGCTCTTGGCCACCTGCACGCGCAGCCGCTGGGGCGCGTTGGCTTCGCCATAGGTGACTTCAAGCACAGCCACGCGCACTTTTTTTCCATCCAGGCGGGCGTCATAAATTAAGGGTTCGCCGGTTTGTATGTGCGCGCCCTCCGGCGGCGGAGGCAGTTGACTGTTGCCCAGCAAAAAGCTTCCCGGTGGTGAGGTCGCCAGGTAGCCCATGCGGTCCGTCGGGTCCTGTTCCAGCACATCCTGCGCAGCCCTTGGAAAGTCCACCTGCAGACCCGATCCCATGGGCTTGACCTGACGGGCCAGCGCACGCACCGATTGCTTCAGCGACTGGTTGATGCCCGTGTCAGCATAGCTGAGCGCAATGCGCCAGGCCAGCAGGCCACCGACCGACCACAGCAGCAATTGCGGCAGCAGCAGCCACAGCAACAACTGTCGCTTCAGAGATAAACCCGGCAACAGGGAACGGCCACCCGATTTCATGTGCGTATCACGCCGCTGTGGTTTCCAACAGGTAACCCAGGCCGCGCACATTGCGTATGCCGAGACCGGAGTCGGCCAGCTTGCGGCGCAGCCGGTGCACGTACACCTCCAACGCGTTGGACGCGACGCCACCACCGGCATCGCCAGGCTCGCTCTGCCAAGCGTTCAGCACATCTTCCCGGCTGACAACCTGGCCCGCGTTGGACACCAGCAGGGACAGCAGTGCCCATTCACGCTGGGTCAGCTCCATCTCGTCATCGCCCAGCCATGCACGGTGCTGCGCAGCATCGACGCGCAGCTTGCTGGTGCTGGGGCCACCGATCTCCAGCGAGCCGCCAAAGGCCGGCATACGCGAGCGGCGCAGCATGGCGGCCAGGCGCGCCTGCAGCTCAGCCATGATGAAGGGTTTGGTGAGGTAGTCGTCTGCTCCTGCGTTGAGGCCATGGACGCGGTCGTCCACGCCGTCGCGCGCCGTGAGTATTAGCACCGGCAGGGCCAGCACGCGCTGGCGTATCCATTGCAGCACGGCCATGCCATCGAGCTTGGGCAGGCCCAGGTCCAGAATCACACCGTCAAAACGGGTGGTCTCCAGCAGCTCGCGCGCCTGCATACCATGGGCGGCGCAGGCCACGCTGTGACCGGCTTGGGTTAGTTGGGCAGACAGCGCATCGCGCAGCAAGTCATCGTCTTCGGCAATCAGGATGTGGGCCATGGGTTGTCGTTATTGTCGGTAGTAAGCAGGTAGTGCCTTAAGGTACTTTGGCAGGTTGGGGTTCTTCATCAAGCGCGACAAGAACTCAGGGTCTTCGTTGGTGGTTAAAGGGCTCAGCCGAGTCTTCTCAAAAGGCAGGCCGAAGCGACAGGCCAACAAACGCTTGGCGTCGGCCGGAGTTGCCGCCGCGCCTTCTGGTGCCGGCAGTTTGCACTGCGCGAAGTCCTTGGCCATCTGCTCAGGCGTCAGCTTGGCGGCTAACTGCGCCGCATCAAACTTCAGGCCCTGCTGGATACGGGCCTTGGTCTCGGCCACCGTCATGGGTGGCAGGCTGGTGCCTGGGCAATTGGACGTCATGGCCTTGCTGCGCTTGGCTTTGGCAAAGACAGCGGTGGTTTCGATGTCTTCGCTACCACGCACGGCCTTGAGCAAGCCGGCATCGCCATACAGCGGCTCGCCGCGCACGGCGACCAGTTGGATGTTGTCTTCAATGGCATTGATCAGGTTGCGGTAGGGGTCCGCGTTGCGGTCATCCACCACCAGCACGTCGGCCAGATAGCCCTCGGCGATCTGGCCCAGGCGCTGGCTCCAGCCCATGGCGTCGGCGGGTTTGCGGGTCACCATCTCGACCAGATCTCGGTCACTGAACAGACCGTGCAGCGCATGTTTGTTGACCAAGTCGGCAACCTTGAGTTCACCCAGACTGGACTTGCTGCCCGAAGGCGCCCAGTCCGGCGCCAGGCTGATGGACAGGCCTGCGCGCTTGGCCGCTTCCACATTGGCCGTCTGGCCATACAGCATGAAGTTGGACAACGGCGACCACACCAGCTTGGCGCCCAAACCTGCCATCTCTTTCAACTGCGGCTCAGTCAGGCCCACGCCATGGATGGCGATCAGCTCCGGGCCCAGCAAATTGCTGTCCTTGAGATTATTGAATTCAAACGCCATGCGCGGTGATGGGCCTTCGGCAAGGTGCACCACCAGCAAGCCCTTGCTGCGCTCCGCTTGCATGTCGGCCCACTCCTTGGAGCTGCGGCCAATGTCCACGCGACTGGCCGCCACGCGCGACTCTACATGGGAGTTTTCAATATTGCGAACCAGACACTCTTCCTTGGAATACGCCAGGTTGGTGCGCCCGCCTTGCAGGCTAGTGGTTCCGCCGGCAAGGGCCTTGTATTCACCATAGCGGCCGATCTCCAAACCCAAATCGAGGTAGTAGGGTCGGGTCAGCACTTCTTGCGGGAAGGTGATGCGCTTGTTGTAGATGTCGTCATACCAGCGCCACTCGTAGCGGTCGATGTATTTGCGCTTGATCGGCAACAGCGGGTAGATGGCGTACTCGGGGTGGTTGTGCAAGTCAATGATGCCGGGGTAGATGACACCCTTGCTGTCCACCACCGGCGCGTCCTTGGCGCCGTCGGGCAATACCTCACCGGCACGCGCGATAGCCATGATCTTGCCACCGGCCAACCACACGCGCGCATTGGGCAGCACATCGCCGGCATCGTTCATCGTGACCACCTTGCCGACCAGTACAAACCCTGTGTCGTTGTTCCATGCGGTCTGTGCGCAAACCGTTACAGCCACTGTTGCGAGTGCTACGAAATGTGTCAAATGCCGCATTGCGCGATACATGGAGCCGCGTGATAGGTGCCGTGAAAGTGGTGCAGTGGTGTGCATGGTGGTGGCTACTTCCGAAGGAGAAACAAGGGGACGTTCCGCATCATAGCGCCGGGTGAAACCGCCTTTTTTATAAGCCCCATTTTGGGTATGAAACTCCTCCCAACGCTGCGCCCAAAAAGCCCATGCGGCGGACGCGCTCAAGGCATTTCAGTCTGTTACATGTGCAACCGGCTTTTCAACAACTTTGCGCAATCTTGCGTGGAAGAATTGCCCCACAAAACGCGGTAGGCATGCTCACCACACAACGACGCAGCAGCGCTGTTTCGGTGCGAAAAACCATAGAAAGCACAGGCATATGTTCGACATTTCACGCGCCACCGCAACCCGCAAATTTGTAGCTGGCGGCCCCTTGCAGTACACCGTAAACAGCGGCTGGTTCAAGCGCGAAGAGTCCATCATGGGCACCGCCATTAGCCTAGAGTTGTGGAGCGACAACCGTGCGGATGGCGAGGCCGCCATGGATGCCGTCATGGAGGAAATGCACCGCATAGATCGCACCATGAGCCCGCACAAAGCTGACTCCGAACTCTCGCGCATCAACCGTGACGCAGGAACCCATCCGGTAGCAGTCAGCAGCGAAATGTTCCATCTGCTGGCGCGTGCCGAACACTTCTCGCGCTTGTCTGACGGCGCGTTCGATATCAGCTACGCCGCCGTCGGTCGGCTCTACGACTACCGCCTGCGCAAGCGCCCCAGCGCAGCCGCATTGACCGAAGCGCAGACGGCAGTGGGATGGCGCAGTGTGGTGCTGGATGCCCGTGCGCAAACCGTACATTTTGCACATCCTGGCATGTGCATAGACCTGGGTGGTTTTGCCAAGGGTTATGCGGTGGACAATGCCGCCACTTTGTTGCACCAGCGCGGCATTGACCATGCCAATATCAGCGCCGGTGGTGACAGCCGTGTCATCGGCGACCGCCGTGGCCGGCCCTGGACCATCGGCATACGCGACCCACGCCAACCTGATGCAGTGGTCGCACTGCTGCCGTTGGAAGACACCTCCATATCCACCTCTGGCGACTACGAACGTTTCTTTGACGACGAAGAAGGCACACGCTTTCACCACCTGATAGACCCGTCCACCGGTGAATCTCCTCGCAGCGTGCGCAGCGTAACCATCCTTGGCGAAGATGGGCTGACGACGGAGGCATTTTCCAAATGTGTTTTTGTACTGGGCGTTGAGAAAGGCCTGCGGCTGATCGAAGCCCAGCACAGCGTCGACGCGGTTGTCGTCGACGCGGCAGGCGTGCTGCACTACTCCAGCGGTTTGCTGGCACCGGGCCAGCAGCAGATGCGGCAGTAAGCCCGCACGCAGTTTCACCACCACACACTACGAGACTCCACCATGAATATGCGAGTGATACTCCGCGTAGGGGCAACTGCGGCCGCGCTAGCCACATTCGTCGCCGGTTGCGGCAACGGCAGCACCGACGACACCAAGACGGTGACCGTGTCTGGCGACGCACCGCTGGCCTATGCCAAGCGCTCCAACACCATCAGCGCCAACCCCACCAATGCGGCACCCAGCGCACCCGGTGGCGACATCCTGCTGCGTGAGAAATCGTCGGTGAGTGCCACCGAATACAACATCACGGCGGGCTACACGCAGGGCACGGGCGACGCGTCCAACCCTGATGTGTCGTACGACGGCAAGAAGATCATTTTCTCCATGCGCTGCCCCACCACCAACACGGGCACCATCAATGGGCAGCCCGCCTGCACCGGGCGCTGGAACATCTGGGAATACGACATGAGCGCTGGCGGCCTGGCCACCGGCGCGCTGCGCCGCATCACCAGCTCCAAGGACTCGGACGATGTGGACCCGACCTACCTGCCCGCCGGCCGCGGTTTTGTATTCACGTCCAACCGACAGACCAAATCCAGCATCAACCAGGCCCTGGGCCAGACCTACTTTGCGCTGGACGAATACGAACGCGAGCGGGTGTTCAACCTGCACACGATGGACGCCAATGGGCAAAACATCACGCAGATCTCAGTCAACCAAAGCCATGACCGCAGCCCCACCGTGCGCCCCAACGGCGACATCATGTTCTCGCGCTGGGACCACGTTGCCGGGCGCAACCACTTCAAGATATTCCGGGCCCGTCCCGACGGCACCGATCTGTTTGTGCTGTACGGCGCGCACAGCCCCGGCAACAGCTTCTTGCATCCGCGCGACATGGACCCCAAGGGCAAATACAAAGGCTTTTTGACGTCTGACCTGATGCCCCTGTCGCGCACTGACGAAGGCGGTGGCCTGGTCATGGTAGATGCCGCCAATTACTCGGAGAAAGACACACCGGCCAACGCGACAGCTCCCGCACTCGGCGGCCAGAAGCAGATGACATTGCAGGAACTCAACATCGACGGTGGTGCGTCTTTGTATGGCCGCGTCACCACGCCCTACCCGCTGTGGGACGGCACCGACCGGGTGCTGGTGGGCTTCACACCCTGCGAGGTCGCGCGCAAAGGCATCGTCGTGTCCTGCGCAACGCTGACACCCGACGAGCTAGCCCGCGTCAATGACGAGAACCGCTCCAGGAGCGAAGCGAACACCGACGAGATCCAGAACAACGTGCGCCCCACCTACGCCATCTACATGTTCGACCCGGCCAAGCAGACCTTTCTGATCGTGGCTGCACCGCCACCCGGTTTCATGTACATCCACCCCGTGGCACTGCAGGCGCGTGCCGAGCCCAATGCCACTCCGGCCACTGCCCTGGACACCACGCTGGCGGCGCAAAACATGGGTTTGCTGGAAGTGCGCAGCGTCTACGACACCGACGGCCTGGGCCGAATGGGCGATGAGGTGCTGACTGCGGCGGACCTGCCCCCAGGCTGCAGCACCGCTATCCCCAAAACGGCACCGGTGGACCCGCTGGACACACGCAAACAAGTGGCGGATGTGGTGCGCATGAAAGACCCATCCGATGCAGCCTACGGCTGTGCGCCGGCGCGTTTTGTCCGTGCGGTGCGCGCCGTGGCGCCACCCGATGGCATGACCGGCACCCGCAGCGCCATTGGCGAGACCGAGTTCGAAATGTCGCAAATCCTGGGTTATGCGCCGATAGAGCCTGATGGTTCCTTCAAGCTGCAAGTGCCCGCCGACACCCCGATTGCACTGGCCGTGGTCGATACACAAGGCCGCGCCTTCCAGACCCACACCAACTGGATACAGGTGCGCCCCGGTGAGCGCCGCACTTGCGATGGTTGCCACAGCCCACGGCGCGGTGGTGCGCTGAACTCTGGCGCCATTGTGAACACCGTGTCCAGCGCGGTATTGCCCGCCATGGCCGGCGCCCACCTGTCAGGCGAGACCATGGCCAGTACCCGCACACGACTGGACCCGAACGCACTGAAGCTGGTCAGCGACATGGTCTATGCCGATGTGTGGGCCGACACCAGCAAACCCGGTGTCATCCGCCGCAGTGCACTGACCATCCGCTACACCGGCAATGCCGCAGCCAGCGATGACCTGACCACCGCCGTGCCGACCAATGGCATCATTAATTACCCCGAGCACATACAACCGTTGTGGACGCGCAACCGCGGGGCCAACACCTGCGTGGGCTGCCATAGCGATCCGGTCAAGCTCGACCTGACCGCTACGCAGGCCGCATCCGGACGCATCAGCTCGTATGACGAGTTGATGATTGGTGACCCCGTCATCGACCCCGCCACCGGCCAGCCCAAGACCCGCGTCGACGAAGGCGTGGCCATCGTGGAACGAGGCCCTGCCCTGGTCGACACCGCCGCCAGCGAAGGCGAGGCCTTCGGCCTGGCCCGCAAGAGCCGTCTGGTCGAGATTCTGTTTGGCCAGAATCTGATGGCCGGCAACGCCGCACGTACGGCCCACCCCAACCCACCCGCCACCGCGCCCAACCACGCCGGCATGCTGAACAAGGCAGAGAAGCGCTTGGTGGCCGAGTGGATAGACCTGGGCGGAAAATACTACAACGACCCATTCAACAGCAATGCGGGCATAGTGCAAGCCAAGGGCTTGAGCCAGGGAGCATTCGCCAGCGATGTGTTCCCCATCTTACGCACCACCTGCGCTGCCGGTTGCCACCAGCCGGTCGGCAGCAGCGCGCAGGCCAAGCCACAGGGCACATCGTTCCGCAGTAACCGCTTTGTGCTGACGGGTGACGCCACCGGCGACTACAACGTGACGCTGACCATGGTGTCCAACACCTGCAATGCGGCCGCCAATGCGCTGCTGAAGCGCCCCTCCACCGCACCCCACCCCGTGGTGCTTCCCGTGGGCAGTGCGAACTACAACAAGATTTCCAACTGGATCGCCACTGGCTGCTGACCCATGACCCAGAATCACTCTTTCCAGGCGTTGGCCGTAGCCGCTGCGACACTCACACTGGCGGGCTGCGGCGGTGGGTCCGATGTGCTGGGCAACCCGCCCAGCGTCAGCAACCCGGCTCTCGTCACGGGCCAGTCGTTGTCCTTTGCCTACTTCCAGCGCTGCATCAACCCCATCTTTTTGGCGCAGTTGCCGGTGCAAGGTGGCGGCGCTGGCACCAATACCTGTTCCTCATCCGGCTGCCATGAAACGAAGACCGGAACCGGCGGCGCGCTGCGTCTGTTCCCCAACGCGCCCACCGTGGACTTAAGCGATGCGGCCAACACGCCGGCCGTGGTACGTGTCAGCGACATGTACAAAAACTTCTACTCGGCCCAGGCCGCCGTGGTCATCGGTTCCACATCGCAAAGCCGCCTGCTGGCCAAGCCCCTGCTACTGGGCGTGCTGCATGGTGGCGGTCTGATCTTCTTGAGCGAAAACGACCCCAATGCCAAGTTGATCCAGTACTGGATCAGCCGCCCTGTCCCCCAGGGCCAGGACGAATTCAGCACGGCCAACTACAGCATGTTCACGCCGGCCGACCCGAAGACCGGTGCATGCAATACGCAATGAGGCGCAACAAAGCCATGAACATCCGTGCCGCCATCACCTCCGCTGTCACATTCGGCATAGCCGCAATCGCCCTGTGTTGCACGTCATTGGCCAGCGCGGTCGAGCCGGTGCAGATCACCGATCCGTATATCGAGATGCACACCGGCCCGGGGCGCGGCTTTCCGATCTTCTTTGTGGCCCCACGTTCGCAGTGGATTGGCATTGAACTGCGCCACACCGACTGGTACAAGGTGCGGACCGAAGACGGCAAGGTCGGTTGGGTCACCCGCCAGCAATTGGAAAGCACGCTGACGGACGCCGGCGACCAAAAGACCTTCCGCGACATGCTGCTGGACGATTACTTGAGCCGCCGCGTGCAAATGGGTGCGGCCTGGGGCCAGTTCAAGTCCGAGCCCATGCTGAAGCTGTGGACCAGCTACCGCTTCTCGGAAACGCTCAGCGCCGAGGGTACGTTAGGTCAGGTGCAGGGTGTGTTCTCGGGCACCGATTTCTGGCATGTCAATGTGCTCAGCGAGCCCTGGTCGGATCAGCGCATCTCGCCTTTCTTCAGCATCGGTCTGGGCAAATTCAAGAACATACCCAACCCCAGCCTGGTGGGTGCAGCGCAGACAGATGCCCAACTGGCCAACGCCAGCGTGGGCGTGCGCTACTACCTGACCGACCGCTTTGTGCTGCGCGGCGACTACACGTTCTACACCGCATTTGTCGCCGACACACGCTCGCTTGAATACCGGGCGGTCACCGCCGGCATCTCCTTTTTCTTCTAAGGGTCACCACCATGCACATACCACTCCTGCGCACGCTTGTTCTGACTGCGGCCACTGTCACAGTTGCTATCTCGGCTCCTGCGGCGGACCTTGCGTCGGCGACCGCCACGCCGCCTACCGAACAGGTCATCGTGCCGGGCGTTTCGCGGCGCGACGTCAAGCTACCGCGCTTTCCGTCCAATGATTTTGAAGTGGGCGCCTTTGTGGGCACCTACTCCACACAAAACTTTGGCGCCAGCACCGTGGCAGGTCTACGTCTGGGGTACCACATCACCGAAGACTTTTTTGCCGAAGGCGTCTTCGCCCAGACCCAGGTCAGCGATGCGAATTACCGGCAGATCTTGCCCGGTGGCGTATTTGCCACCGAGAAGGAAGCTCTGAGCTACTACAACCTGTCAGTGGGCTACAACGTGTTGCCCGGTGAAGTTTTTTGGGGCAGCAAACGGGCCTGGCCGTTCTCGCTGTACGTGATTGGCGGCGTGGGCAGCACCTCGTTCAACCAGCAACGCCGCGCAACCTTCAACTTCGGTTCGGGCATGCGGGTCTTCTTCACCGACAGCATCTCCATGCAGATTGATGCACGCGACCACATTTTTTCGCTCGATGTGCTGGGCAAAAACCAGACCACACAAAACCTGGAATTGAGCCTAGGCCTCACCGCTTCCTTTTAACGACCCGAGTAATCCATGGTGACGACCCAGACCCCGCCGAGCTTCGGCATACCGCGGCGCATCTTTGCCGCGCGCTGCGCAGCATCTCTCGCGCTGCCCCTGCTAGCCAGTTCCACATTCAGCGCGGTGGCCCCATCGGGCGCGGCACCCGACTTCACGCTGCGCACGGTAGGCGGCCCCAATCTGCGCCTGCAGGAGCAGCGCGGCCAGGTCGTGCTGGTCAACTTCTGGGCCACCTGGTGCGGTCCCTGCCGCCAGGAGATGCCGCAGCTGAACAAGCTCTACGACAAGTACCGCGCAGCGGGCTTTGTGCTGCTGGGCATCAACGTGGATGACAACAGCCAGCATGCCAGCGACGTTGCGCAAAAGATGGGCTTGCGCTTTCCAGTGCTGCTGGACAGTGACAAAGCCGTGAGCCGACTCTATGACCTGAGCACCATGCCCACCACGGTACTGATTGACCGCGAGGGCCGCGTGCGCCACGTGCACAACGGCTACCAGGCAGGCTACGAAGACCTGTACGACAAGCAGATTCGGGGGTTGTTGAAATGAAGACCCGAATCCTGACCAGCGGTGCGATGCTGCTCTGCATGGCACTGCAAACCGGTTGCGCCATCCAGCCCTGGGTCAAGCCCTATGAACGCGAGCACCTGGCCGACCCCATCATGCAGTTCTCACGCAACACCTTAGGCGAAAAACATTTTGAACACGTGCGCGATGTGCGCGAAGGCGCGCGTGGCGCCACCGGCGTGCAAGGGGGTGGCTGTGGCTGCAACTAACGCGCGCATGACCGCACGACGCACCAAGGCCAACCGCTGGAACTGGATACGCCATGCCGCCGCCCTGCTGGGTGGCGTACTGGCCGCCAGCGGGGCACGCGCCGCCGATCTGCCCGAAGACTCGGCCGAAGCGCTGTACCACTACTACAACGGCGGCGGCGTCAATGCCAGCGGCCCCGCCCTGCTGGTGCGCAAGCAGTTGATGGACAAGGTCTCGCTCTCCGCCAGCTATTACATGGATGCCGTCAGCAATGCATCCATCGACGTGGTCACCACAGCCAGCCCCTACAGCGAAAGCCGCAGCGAGTACGGTGTGGGCGTTGAGTATGTGTACCGCGATTCCAAAGTATCGCTGACCACATCCACCAGCCGCGAGGGTGACTACACCGCCAACCGCGTGGGCCTGGACATCACACAGGAGACCTTTGGAGGCATGACCTCGGTCAGCCTGGGTTTCACGCGGGGAAATGACACGATAGGCAAGCATGCGTCGCCCGAGTTTGCCGACGTGGCTGCGCACTGGCAATACCGATTGGGTGTGACGCAAATCCTGACGCCCAAATGGGTCATGAGTGCCAATGCCGAGGTACTGGCAGATGACGGTTTTCTGGGGAGCCCCTACCGCGTGGCCCGCGTGTTTGGTGCCACCGTCGCCGAGCGCACGCCACGCACCCGCTCGGCCCGTGCCATCAAATTCCGCCTGATTGGCGACCTGGGCTCGCGTGATTCCCTGCACGCGGACTACCGCTACTTCTGGGACAACTGGGACATCAAGGCGCACACCGCAGAAGTGGGCTACAGCCGCTACTTCGGCGACAAGTGGCTGGCTGACACTTCGCTGCGTTTTTACAGGCAGGACCATGCACTGTTCTACAGCGACAACGCCATGCAGGAGTCCACCTACATCTCCCGCAACCGGCAACTCAGCACCTTCAACAGCGTGGGCCTGGGAGCCAGGGTCGCCTACAACCTGCAGACGGTTCCAGGCAAGTACGCGCTCAAGCTCCATGGCGCATACGAGTACACCAGTTTCAAGTTCAGCGACTTCACCGATGTGCGGACCGGCGAGGCCTATGCCACACAAGCCAACCTGCTCCAGGTCTACCTGACTGCCACCTTTTAAACCCATCACCATGATTCCAACCTACCGCAAGTTGACCCTGTGTCTGGTGCTACTGTGCACACTGGGTGCAGCCCGGGCCGCCGACGCGCCTGCGACCACCGTCCCGGCAACGGTCCCCACAGCCACCGCACCTGCAGTTGCTGCGCCCGTTGCTACTGCACCTGCTGCGCCAACCCCAGTCGAATCCGCCGTACTCGACACCCGCATACAGGACATCAAGAGCGACGTCATCAAGCTCAACCGTGATCTGCTGGTGCTGGAGGAAGAACTGCTGTTCCCCGCCAATACACAGGTCGCACTGTTCGTGTCCATGGATGTGGGCAAGATGTTTGAACTGGACTCGGTACAAATCAAGATCGACGACAAGCTGGTAGCCAGCTACCTCTACACGCCACTGGAAGTGCAGGCCTTGCACCGGGGTGGCGTGCAACGCATTTACGTGGGCAATCTGCGTGCGGGTCCGCACGAGCTGGTGGCCTTTTTTACCGGTGGTGGCCCCCATGCGCGGGACTACAAGCGCGGCGCCACCGTGAAGTTTGACAAGGACACGCAGGCCAAGTATGCCGAGCTGCGCATCAAGGATTCATCGGCCAAGCTGCAGCCCGAATTCGACATCAAGTTCTGGCAGTAAGCGCTGATGCGACTGAAATTTTCCACTCCCCGTTTTCAGCGTCTTGCGATGCGTCCGCTGGTCGCGGCGCTGGGCACGGTGCTGACCCTGTTCTGCGCGACCAGTCTGCAGGCTGAGCCATCGGGTGAAATCAAGGACCCGCACTACGGTGACGTGCTGTTCCAGTATTTCCAGGACCACTATTTCAGCGCAGCCACCACGCTGATGGTGTCCCAGCACTTTGACCGCGTGGCGCACCATAGCGAAGAAGCCGAGGTACTGCGCGGCGGCATTTTGCTGTCCTACGGCTTGCACCGCGAAGCGGGCGACATCTTTACCCGCCTGATAGCGCTGGGCGCCACACCGACCACGCGCGACCGGGCCTGGTATTTCCTGGCCAAGATCCGCTACCAACGTGGCTACCTGAACGAGGCGCAAGACGCCATGGCCCAGATCGGCACCGCGCTGGCACCGGAACTCAAGGACGACCGCATCCTGCTGCAAGCCAATCTGCAAATGGCCCGCGGCGACTACAGCGGTGCGGCCAACACACTGTCTGCGGTAGACAGCAAGGCACCCAGTGCGCGCTACCTGCGCTTCAACCTGGGCGTGGCACTGATCAAGGCCGGCCAATCCGAGCGCGGTACCGCCGTGCTGGACGAACTGGGCCGCGCCCCGGCCGAAGACGAGGAATACCGTGGCCTGCGTGACCGCGCCAACCTGGCTTTGGGATTTGCCGCCATGGCCAACAACGAGCCCAAGGCTGCACGCAACTATCTGGAGCGCGTGCGACTGAAAAGCCTGCAGGCCAACAAAGCACTTTTGGGGCTGGGCTGGGCTGCCGCCTCCATGAAAGAGCCCGGCCTGGCCCTGGTACCCTGGATGGAACTGACGGGGCGTGACGTGCAGGACTCTGCCATGCTGGAGGCCCATATCGCCGTGCCCTACGCCTATGCCGAGCTAGGAGCCTATGGCCAATCCGCGCAAGGCTACGAGTTGGCCGTGGCCACCTTTTCGCGCGAGAACACCGCGCTGAACGAATCCATAGCCGCCATCAACACCGGCAAGCTGGTTGAGGCCCTGGTGGACAGCAACCCCGGTCAGGAAATGGGCTGGTTCTGGGGCGTGCGCGAACTGCCCGACATGCCACACGCGGCCCACCTGTCCCACGTGCTGGCCCAGCATGAATTCCAGGAAGCGCTGAAGAACTACCGCGACCTGATCTTCTTGACCAAGAACCTGCAGGAGTGGCGCGAGAAGCTCAGCGTGTTTGACGACATGCTGGCCAACCGGCGCAAGGCCTTTGCCGAGCGCCTGCCCGTGGTGCGCGCGCGCGCCAGCGAGATCGGCATTGCGCCCCTGCGCCAACGCTTTGACACGGCTACGAACATGGTTGCCGCCGGCGCCAATGCGGTCGACGGTGTGGCCTTTGCCGACGCCAAACAACTGGATCTGATGGCACGGGTTGCCAATGTGCAGACCCTGCTGCAAACAGCGCCAGATAGCGCCGAAATAGCCACCGCCCGCGAGCGCGCGCGTCTGGCATCGGGCGCCCTGACCTGGCAGCTTGCGCAAGACTACCCTGCGCGCGTCTGGCAATCCAAACAGCAGCTGCAATCCATATCCGATGAACTAGCCACGGCACAGCGGCTGGACGCTGCGCTTGCGCAGGCCCAGCGTGACGAACCGGCGCGGTTTGAAATTTTTGACAAACGCATTGCCGCCATCAGCCCGGTGCTGGACGCCATGGTGCCGCGCCTGGCCGCGCTGACCCGGACCCAGAAGCAAGCCGTTCAAGGCATTGCCGTGGCCGAACTGACACGCCAGCAAGAGCGCCTGGGCACCTACTCCACCCAGGCCCGCTTTGCACTGGCCCAACTCTATGACCGTGGCACCGACCGCGCCACAGACCGCGCCGCCTCAGCCAAGGAGGCAGACCATGCAAAACAACCATAAGCTTGGCTTGGTGATGGTCTGCGTACTAAGCGCCTGCGCCAGTAAGCAGCGCGGCACGCCCGACAACGAACCCACGCTCAAAACCCTGGCCAGCCGCACCGTCACGGTGGAGAAAGACGCCGGCATAGCGGCGAATCCGGCCCAGGCTATTGCGGCCTACCGTGGCTTCCTGGCCGTGGCGCCCAAAGCCCCGCAGCGTGAAGAGGCCATGCGCCGCATCGGCGACCTGGAGATGGACAGCGCCGACCTGCGCAGCGAAGACGCCCAGGCCACCAGCGGGCCAGACTACAAGGCCGCCATCGCGCGCTACCAGGACGTGCTCAAGACCTACCCCAACAGCCCTGGCAACGACCGCGTGCTGTACCAGCTGGCCCGCGCGCAGGAGCAAGGCGGCGACCTGGAGTCGGCGCTCAAGACACTGGACCGCCTGGTCAAGGA
>NZ_JANXUQ010000017.1 GCF_025356155.1 Rhodoferax sp.
ATGGACTTGACCAGTGCCAACCCCAGCCCAACGCCGCCGTCGCGCTCTGAAGCGCCCGGTAGGCGGTAGAAGGGCTCAAAAATGCGCGCCTGAAAAGCTTCAGGTACTCCGGGGCCGTTGTCGCAGACGCGAATACACGCCAGTGCACCGTCCTGTGTCAACGTCAAACTGGCCTGGCCATCTGCATAACGCCGGGCATTCTCGAGCAAATTGCGCACGGCTCGGCGCAACAGCTTGCTAACCCCAGGAACGACGAACTCGCCACCTGGAACTTCAATTTCCAGCGTGGCATCGGTGCGAGCGCACTCTTCGGCGGCCAGGCCCAACAAATCCACCGGCTCTATGCTGCCCAGGTCGGCTTCTTTGGCGTCGAGCCGACTGGCCAGCAGAATCTCATCGATCAACTGGTCCAGTTCCGCAATGTTGCGAGCGATCTCATCCTTTGCCCGTCCGCCCGCCTCATCGGCGGGCTTGACCATGAATTCCAACCCCATCCGAATACGGGTCAGCGGTGAGCGCAGTTCGTGCGAAGCGTTGGCCAGCAGGGATTTTTGCGACGCCAGCAGCGCGTCGCGGGTGTTGACCAGCGTCTCAATTTGCTGGGCCGCGTGGTTGAAGCGGGCTGCCAAAAAGCCCACCTCGTCGTTACCGGCCACAGGCACTCGCACGGTCAGGTCGCCATCGCCCCATTTCTGCACGCTGTGTTGCAGGGATTCCAGCCGTCGCGTCAGCCGCCGCACAATGGGGTAGGTCGCCAGCGCCACAGCCACGCCCACCAGGCCCAGGGTCCAAAAGAAGCCGAACGGTGTGCGCCAACTGGACTGTGGTGGGCGGGGCAAGTGGATGTGAATGACTTGGCCGCTTTGCATGCGCACGTCAAACTCGGGCCCTGCACCGTAGCGGCCACGCGGCTCCCGGGGCTGCACATCGCCATTCGCAATATCCGATGGTGACCGATCCGCGTCGGCCTCCGCGTCGGGCGAGGGCGGCGACCGCGTGCCGGGTGCCTTGGGCGGCATAACCCAGCTCGGGGAAGTGGAAGAACGCCCCAAGCGCGCGCGACCATGGCCTATGACTTCACCCGCTTGGTTGCGGGCCACCACCTCGCGCAGCGGTGCATCGGACGCCATGCGCCACGCCCAGCCCACCAACAGTGTCAGCACGGCAACTGCCAACACAACGGCCAGCCATATGCGTATGTAGAGCCGGTTCATGGTCTAGTCCCGTACCTGCCGTGCGAAGCCGCGCGGTATCAGTCCTGTTGCCGGGCAAACACGTAGCCGACGCCACGCACCGTCAGAATGCGCTTGGGCGACTTGGGGTCGGCCTCGATGGCCGCCCGTATGCGGCCCATGTGCACGTCGATGGAGCGGTCGAAGGCGTCCAGTTCGCGGCCGCGCACGGCCTCCATGATCTGGTCGCGGGTCAGAACGCGGCCCGCGCGCTCAGCCAGGGCGACCAGCAAATCAAATTGGTAGGAGGTGAGGTCACTCGGGGCGCCAGCGACTGACACGGTGCGCGCATCGCGGTCAATTTCCAGCGCGCCGAAACGCAAAGTCAACTGGTCGGTGGCAGGGCTCTCGCCCCGGCGCCGCAACACGGCGCGTATGCGCGCCAGCAGTTCGCGTGGCTCGAATGGCTTGGGCAAATAATCGTCTGCACCGATTTCCAGGCCAATGATGCGGTCCATGGCATCGCCCTTGGCAGTCAGCATCAGCACCGGCACTTGGGCCAGGCTGGACGGCAGCGCGCGGATACGTCGGCAGACCTCCAGCCCGTCCATGTCAGGCAGCATCAAATCCAGAATCACCAAGTCGGTGGCTATGCCCTTGCTAGGGCTGTTGAGTTGGCCCAAACCGCTGACGCCGTCACCGGCGCAACTTACGGTAAAGCCGGACTGTTCCAGATACTGCGCCACCATGGCAGCCAGGCGGGAGTCGTCTTCGATCATCAGCAGGTGTTGGCTCATGGGCAGAGTCTATCCCCCGGTGCCAAATGGCGTGTGCGTGCCGCCTGAAGTGCCTGTAAAGTTTGGTAAACGCGCCGGCTCAGCGCCGGGGTCGCTGCATGCGCCACAGCAGCAGTAGCAGCAACAGCGGCGGAATAGCCGTCAAGGCAGTGGCAATGAATGCCGTGGCGTAGGCGTCAAGGAGACCGTGGGTGGGTTCGAGTGCTGTAACCGCTTTCCCGGAGAAGCCCTTCAGGAACTTGCCGAGCAAAGCGTACGTTGACGACAACATCGCGTACTGTGTGGCGGTATAACCCAGGCTTGTCAGGCTCGACATGTAAGTCACCAGCGCCACGCCAGCAAAGCATTGGGCAAATGTATCAAGCGTCATCACCGCAGCGAAAACAGCGGGGTCGGCGTTGACGGCGAGCAAGGCATAACCTGCCGTGCCCAATCCTTCGAGCACGAGCCCTATGACCAGCGTTGGCAACAGGCCCAGCCTCACGGCGCAGATGCCGCCAGCAGCGATACCGAAAAAGGTGGCACCCAGGCCAAAGGTGCCGCGCACCCAGGCGACCGTGTCCTTGGAGAGCCCCAGATCGTGGTAGTAAGGGTTGTACATCGGCCCCATGATGAAGTCGGGCAAGCGGTACAGCGCCACCATCAGCAGCATGACGAGCCCGGCGACTTTGTGTTTGGCAAAGAAATCTACAAACGGGCCGACGATGGCATCACCCAGACCGCGCAAGGTCCACAGCGGCGGCTTCTGGTGCAGCACCACGTCGGCGCGCGCCGGCTCGGTGGCAAACAGCGTCGCAACCGTGCACAGCGCCATCAGCACCGCCATGCCAACGTAGGACACCGACCACCCGACGCGCGCCGCCGCGGCGATGATCAGGGAGTCAGTGACTAGCAACGCAATCCGGTAACCCACCTGTGCTGCGGAGGTCATCAGCCCCACTTCGTCGGTATTGGCTGCAGATTCGATGCGCCAGGCATCGATGGCGATGTCTTGCGTGGCCGATGCAAAGGCCGTCAACAACGCGAACGCACCGATGGCCGCGAGTCCGCCCGCCGTGCCCACGGTGGCCATACCCAGTATCCCGATCGCGACCAGAATCTGGCACAGCAGCATCCAGCCTCGGCGCCGACCCAAACGACCCAGCAGTGGCACATCGATGCGGTCCACGAGCGGCGACCAGTAAACCTTGAAGGCATACGCAAAACCAACCCATGAGATAAAGCCAATGGCGACCAGGCTGGTGCCATCGTCCCG
>NZ_JANXUQ010000018.1 GCF_025356155.1 Rhodoferax sp.
TGGTGCTTGCGTGCCAGTGTGGTCAGCGTGTCGCCAGAGATCGTTGTGCCCTTGCGAACTCCATTCGCATCCAGTTCTGTGCCACCGGTGAACACGGACGCATTGACCAGCGCGATGCGCAGCAAGAAGTTGTCAAGGTCGCCCGCGCCTTGCAGGTACAGCTCTTCCTTGCCGGCTTTGACCTTGTACAGCGGTGGTTGCGCAATGTAGATGTGGCCGCGCTCGACCAGCTCGGGCATCTGGCGGTAGAAGAAGGTCAGCAGCAGCGTGCGGATGTGGGCGCCGTCCACGTCGGCATCGGTCATGATGATGATGCGGTGGTAGCGCAGCTTGGCGACGTTGAAGTCGTCGTTGCCGGTCGTGCCACCCGCCTTGCCGATCCCCGTGCCCAAGGCGGTGATTAGCGTCAAAATTTCGTTGCTGGTCAGCAGCTTCTCGTAGCGCGCTTTTTCCACATTCAAGATCTTGCCGCGCAGTGGCAGGATAGCCTGGAATTTGCGGTCGCGGCCCTGCTTGGCAGAGCCACCGGCGGAGTCACCCTCGACGATGTAGATTTCGCACATCGCCGGGTCCTTTTCCTGGCAGTCGGCCAACTTGCCGGGTAAGCCCATGCCGTCCAGCACGCCCTTGCGGCGCGTCATGTCGCGGGCCTTGCGGGCTGCTTCACGCGCGCGGGCCGCTTCGATGATCTTGCCGACGATGATCTTGGCATCATTGGGGCGTTCTTGCAGATAGTCTGCCAGCAGTTTGCTGACGATGTCTTCCACCGGGCCGCGCACTTCGCTGGATACGAGTTTGTCCTTGGTCTGGCTGCTGAACTTGGGCTCAGGCACCTTGACGCTCAACACGCAGGTTAGGCCTTCGCGCATATCGTCGCCGGTGACTTCAACCTTGGCCTTCTTGGCGATTTCGGATTCGTCGATGTATTTGTTGATGACGCGCGTCATCGCGGCGCGCAGGCCGGTCAGATGGGTGCCGCCGTCGCGCTGGGGGATGTTATTGGTGAAGCACAGCACTTGCTCGTTGTAGCCGCTGTTCCACTGCATCGCCACTTCGACGCCGATGTTGGTCTGCTGGTCACTCTGGCGGTCACCCATGGCGTGGAAGATGTTGGGGTTCAACACCGTCTTGCCCTTGTTGATGAAGTTCACAAAGCCCTTGACGCCACCGGCGCCCGAGAAGTCGTCTTCCTTGCCGCTGCGCTCGTCCTTCAGGCGAATCTTCACGCCGTTGTTCAGGAAGCTGAGCTCGCGCAGGCGCTTGCTCAAGATTTCGTAGTGGAAGTCGGAGTTGGTCTGGAAGATTTCCAGGTCGGGCAAGAAGTGCACTTCGGTGCCGCGCTTTTCGGTCTCACCAATCACTTTCATCGGGGACACTTCGACGCCGTTGACGGTTTCGACGATGCGGTTCTGCACAAAGCCCTTGCTGAACTCCATGACGTGCACTTTGCCGTCGCGGCGGATGGTCAGGCGCAGCATTTTGGACAGTGCGTTCACGCAACTGACACCTACGCCGTGCAAGCCACCAGACACCTTGTAGCTGTTCTGGTTGAACTTGCCGCCGGCGTGCAATTCGGTCAGCGCGATTTCGGCGGCCGAGCGCTTGGGCTCGTGCTTGTCGTCCATCTTGACGCCGGTGGGGATGCCGCGGCCGTTGTCGACGACGCTGATGGAGTTGTCGGAGTGGATGGTGACCAGGATGTCGTCGCAATGGCCAGCCAGCGATTCATCGATGGAGTTGTCCACGACTTCGAAAACCAGGTGGTGCAGACCGGTACCGTCGGACGTGTCGCCGATGTACATGCCAGGGCGTTTGCGCACGGCTTCCAGGCCTTCCAGGATCTGGATCGAGCCTTCGCCATAGGCTTCGGTCGCACCGGCCTGGTTGGTGTCGATGGTGGGCTGGAAGTTGGAGCTATCGGATCCACCCTCGCCCGTATGCACGTCTGCATCGTTGTTTTGGGGGGCTGCGTCGGGCTTGTTTTCTTCGGTCATGGCTTGCTTCTCTCACAAAATCGCAAAAATTGTCATTCGCTTGAATGACCAAACCCCCGGAGCCCGGGGGTTTGCTTGTCATGCAGCTACTGTTTTCGTAGCATTAAATTCGCATCGGCATCACAACATACTTGAAGGTTGCGTTCTCGGGGATCGTGAACAGCGCCGAGCTATTGCCGTCGGACAGCTCCAGTTTCACCATGTCCTGGCTCATATTGGCCAGCGCATCGATCAGGTAGGTCACGTTAAAACCGATCTCGATGCTGTCACCGCCGTAGTCGATGTCGAGCTCGTCCACAGCCTCTTCCTGTTCGGCATTGTTGGACGCCACGCGCAGGCTGCCGGGGTCGATGTTCAGGCGCACGCCCTTGAACTTGTCGCTGGTCAGAATGGCGGTGCGCTGCAAGGTTTTCAACAATGCATCGCGGCCTAGCGTGATGCTATTTTTGTGGTTCTTGGGGATGACACGGTTGTAATCGGGGAACTTGCCTTCGACCAACTTGGTCACGAACTCCATGCCGTCAAACACAAACTTGGCTTGGTTGTTGGCGAATTGCATCTCTATGGCCCCCTCGGCGTCCGACAGCAGTCGCTGCAACTCCACCACGGTCTTGCGCGGCAGAATCACTTCTTGTTTGGGCACTTCCACGTCCAGTGTGGCGGAGGCAAATGCCAGGCGGTGGCCGTCGGTGGCGACCAGGCTCAACTGCTTGCCTTCGGCGACAAATAGGATGCCGTTGAGGTAATAACGAATATCGTGCACGGCCATTGCAAACGACACCTGGCTCAGTAAGCTCTTCAGTGTCTTTTGCGGCACGCTGAACACGGGGCCAAAGTTGGCAGACTCCTGCACCAGCGGAAAGTCTTCGGCGGCCATGGTTTGCAACGTGAACTTGCTCTTGCCACCTTTGAGGATGATCTTGCTCTGGCTGGATTCCAGCGACACGGTCTGGTCCGATGGCATGGTGCGCAGGATGTCGATGAGCTTGCGCGCTCCGATGGTGGTGGTGAAGTTTCCGGTGTCGCCGCCCAGTTCAGCCGTGGTGCGGATCTGAATTTCCAGATCGCTGGTAGTGACTTGTAGCGAGGTGCCCGTTTTGCGAATCAGCACATTGGCAAGAATAGGCAAAGTGTGGCGACGCTCCACAATACCGGCCACGGACTGCAGTACCGATAGGACCTTGTCCTGCGTTGCCTTCAATACGATCATGTCAACCTCTTCTTTAATGTTTGTTCTAGCACCCCTGGCCCCTGGTGCCCATTTTTTCTAAAATCCTGCCATTTTCCCAGTTTTAAGCGCTACTTTGCGCGTCTTGGCGTTTTATTCCTGATCAGCCTTTGAGTGTCTGCTCTAACACGTGCAATTGTTGATTCAGTTCGGTCATCTGCTGGCGTTCGCCGCCGATTTTGCGCACGGCGTGCAGCACCGTCGTGTGGTCTCGGCCGCCAAACAATTCTCCAATCTCAGGAAGACTTTTTTGTGTCAGCTCTTTGGCAAGGTACATCGCGATCTGGCGCGGGCGGGCGATGCTGGCGGGCCGCTTCTTGGAATACATGTCGGCGACCTTGATCTTGTAATAGTCGGCCACCGTTTTCTGGATGTTTTCCACCGAAATCTGCCGGTTCTGGATGGACAGCAGGTCGCGCAGAGCTTCCCGGGCCAGCTGGATGGAGATTTCTTTCTGGTTGAAGCGTGAATAGGCGAGGATTTTGCGCAGCGCGCCTTCCAACTCGCGCACATTGGAGCGCACGTTTTTGGCAACGAAGAAAGCCACCTCTTCGGGCATTTCCGAGCCCTCTACACGGGCTTTGTTGATGAGAATCGCCACTCGCATTTCCAGTTCGGGCGGCTCAATGGCGACTGTCAGGCCCGAGTCAAAACGGGAAACCAGGCGTTCGTGGATATCGGTCAAGCCCTTGGGGTAGGTGTCGCTGGTCATCACAATGTGTGATTTTTTGGCCAACAAAGCCTCAAAAGCGTTGAAGAACTCCTCTTGGGTGCGGTCTTTGTTGGCAAAAAACTGCACATCGTCGATCAGTAGCAAATCCAGCGAGTGGTAACGCTCCTTGAATTCGTCAAAAGTCTTGCGCTGGTAGGCTTTAACCACATCCGAGACGAACTGTTCGGCATGGATGTAGAGAACTTTGCTGCCGGGCTTGTCCGCCAGCAGCCGGTTGCCCACCGCGTGCATCAAGTGGGTCTTGCCCAGGCCCACGCCGCCGTAGATAAACAGGGGGTTGTACAAATGCCCAGGAATAGTGGCTACATGCATGGCAGCGGCACGGGCCATACGGTTGGCGGTACCCTCCACCAGGGTCTCGAAGGTGAGTGATCCGTTCAGCCGGTTCTTGGGCAAGCCTGATGGCGTGGGTTCGCCTGTTGGCACACTTTCTTCAGCGGTAACCATTTCAGTTGTCTGCGGCGTAAATGCAGCTCTGACAATGGCTTCGCGTGGAGTGATTGCTAACTCAACCAACACAGGCTGACCATACATTTTTTCCAGTAGGGCTGCGATGCGGGCGCTGTATTGGGCGCGTACCCAGTCGAGCTTGAAGCGGTTGGCAACGAAGATGGTGACTTTGGAAAAGTCTTCCAGAACGTGGGCGCTCAGGGGCTTGATCCAGGTGTTGAATTGCTGCTCGGGCAGCTCTTGGGCCAGTTGGTCTACACAGCTTTGCCAGAGACTTTGGCCGATGTCGAGCCCTTGTGACAGGGTGTGGTTGTTGGGGGGTCCCTCAGACATTATTCTTTTCAGCTTCTGTGGATAGTTATTAATTGCTGCGCCGCGGATTGTAATTTATCAAAACCTTATCCACAATTTTTATGGCTACCCCGAACTTACAGCATTACGCTCTGTGTCGGATGTAAGGTGTTGCCCCGGTTCAGAAAATTTGCGATAATCGGCGGTTCCCCTGATTGTGTTCGGGGCGATTAGACCGAGATCTGCTCTTTTGACTTTTAGAAAAAGGGGTTGGATCAGAACTGAGCCTGTTAGGAATTCCAAATGAAACGCACTTACCAACCTTCCAAAATTCGCCGCGCCCGTACCCACGGCTTCCTGGTTCGCATGAAGACCCGCGGTGGCCGCGCCGTGATCAATGCACGCCGCGCCAAGGGCCGCAAGCGCCTGGCTGTCTAAGAAACCTGACTGCGGGCCACTTCGATCCAGCACATGCATTTACAGGCGTTGCTGGTGCGCGGATTTGGTGTAATACCGCCGTGCAACGATTGAAGACACGGCCCCAGTTTCAGGCGGTTTTGGCGGGTCACACACTTGCCAGAACAGCACATTTTGCTTTGCATTGCTGTGCTTTGGAGTCGCCTGCGGCAGTGGTGCACGGTGTTGCGTCGCCTGCCTTGTTTCCGAAATCTGCAGTGTGGTTGGGTGCCATGGTCCCCAAACGGTGGGCCAAGCGCGCAGTCACGCGCAATGCCATCAAACGCCAGATCTACAACGTGAGTGCTGATTTCGAGCCGCTCTTCACGGAACGTGCGCACCTTGTTCGGTTGCGCGCGGCGTTCGATCGCAACCAATTTGTCAGCGCCAGTTCCGATGTGCTAAGGGCAGCCGTTCGGGCTGAGTTGCAGCAACTTTTTTCGCGACTTCCCGTGTCGGCCGCGCCCGCCCTGCCATGATGCAGTCGTTGCTGGTGGGCATTGTGAAGGCGTACCGGGTTTTTCTGAGTCCCTGGCTGGGCTCTGCTTGTCGCTTTGAGCCAACCTGCTCGGTGTATGCTTTGCAGGCCTTGCAAGCCCATGGTGCCGCAGCCGGTAGCTTCCTTACTGTATCGCGTATTGGGCGTTGCCACCCTTGGTGTGCGGGGGGCGCAGACCCCGTGCCCATTGAAACTCCCCGGCTGTTTACCCGGCTGATCTCTTGTCCTTCCGAAAAGAAACCTTCATGAACGATATTCGCCGCACCATTTTGTGGGTGATCTTTGGCCTTTCCATGGTCATGTTATGGGACCAGTGGCAGGTGCACAACGGCAAGAAGGCTACATTCTTCCCAAGCCCAGCCCCGCAGGGGGCAAGTGCACCCGCGGTTACGCCGACCAATACAGTCACGGCGCCCAATGGCGCACAGCCAGCGGCTGCAGGCACTGTGACGCAAGCACCCGTATTTGCCGAGACGCCCGCCGCGCCGAGTGAACGTATCGTCGTGACAACCGACGTCATGAAGCTGACTTTTGATACCGACGGAGGTTCCCTGGTCGGTACCGAGTTTTTGAAGCAGGTTGACTTGGCTGATCCGTCCAAGAATGTGATTTTGCTGGAAGACAGCAAAGAGCATTTCTACAAAGCCCAGTCGGGTCTTTTGTCCACCCACAAAGACCTTGCGTTTCCAAGCCATACCGCGCCGATGACCATGTCTGGCGAGCGCTTGCTAAAGGACGGCGAGAAGGAATTGGTGATCACGTTCACGTCCCAAGATATGGGTGGCGTCAAGCTGGTCAAGACCTACACCATACGGCGCGGGGCTTATGACATTGCAGTCAAACACGCGGTGACCAACACGGGTGCCACCGTGGTTTCGCCGGATCTTTACCTGCAATTGGTGCGTGATGGGAATATCCCGGTCTCCAAAACCCCACCTCCAAAGCTGTTGCAATTTTTCGGTGTGAAAAATACGCCGTCTTTCAGTTCGACCTTTACGGGTGCAGCGGTTTATACAGAAACCAAGAAGTACCAGAACTTCGAGTTTCCAAAGATCAAAAAGGGTGCCGACTACGAGCAACAATCCACCAGCGGTTTCGTTGCCATGGTGCAGCATTACTTTGCTAGCGCATGGATATTGCCGGACGGCGTTGCTCGCAAGAACACCTTGGAAGGGGTCTCCATCGCGGGTTCCTCGGTGCCGGATTGTTGTTACCGTGCGAGCATGCGGGTCTCTATGGATCCGATTGCGCCGGGCGCCACCAAAACAGTGGACGCCACGCTGTTTGCCGGACCCCAGGAAGAAAAGATTCTTGAAGCGCTGTCCCCAGGCCTGGAGCGGGTGAAGGATTATGGCTGGCTCACCATTTTGGCCAAACCCCTCTATTGGTTGCTTGACACGCTGCACGGCATGATCGGCAATTGGGGCTGGTCCATCATTGCCTTGGTGCTGTTGATCAAGATTGCGTTTTACTGGCTCAACGCCAAAGCGTATGCCAGCATGGCCAAGATGAAGGCCGTCAATCCCAAGATCACCGAAATGCGCGAGCGCCTGAAGGACAACCCGCAACAGATGCAGCAGGAGATGATGCGCATCTACCGTGAGGAAAAGGTCAACCCCATGGGTGGCTGCTTCCCGATCATGGTCCAGATTCCGGTGTTCATTGCGCTCTACAACGTGTTGCTGTCCAGCGTGGAGATGCGCAACGCACCCTGGGCAATGTGGATCACGGATCTGTCGTCACTCGATCCGTATTTCATTCTGCCTTTGATCATGACAGCGACCACCTTGTTGCAAACGGCGTTGAACCCCACTCCTCCGGACCCTATGCAAGCCAAGATGATGTGGTTCATGCCGCTGATCTTCAGCGTGATGTTCTTCTTCTTCCCGTCTGGCCTGGTGCTGTACTGGATCACCAACAACGTCTTGTCCATTGCCCAGCAGTGGATCATCAATACCCGTATGGGTGTGCCACCGCAGTTCAATCTGCCGAAGTTTAAGTAACCCCCCGAGGCGCCTGCGGCGCTTCCCCCGGGGGGCGCACCAGCGGCCCGGCGGAGCCGGTTCCGCGGTATCCCTGGTAAGGCTTCTTTCCTCCGTCTACTATGCTCACTCGGCACCACGATCCTATAGCTGCCATTGCCACTGCACCAGGGCGTGGTGCAGTGGGCATTGTTCGGGTCAGTGGCAAAGACCTGGAGCCTTGGATTGTGCACTTGCTGGGCCGCGTCTTGCGGCCGCGTGAGGCGACCTACCTGCCTTTCAAAGACAACAATGGCGTGCCATTGGACCAGGGGTTGGCGCTGTACTTTCCGGGCCCGCACTCGTTCACCGGTGAGGACGTGCTGGAGCTGCAGGCCCACGGTGGCCCTGTGGTCCTGCAATTACTATTGGCACGGTGCATGGAAGCGGCCTCGGAAGCCAATCCAGCAACCGGGCGCAGCTACCTGAGCGGTATGCGGATCGCGCAACCAGGCGAATTTTCCGAACGCGCTTTTCTGAATGACAAGATCGATCTGGCACAGGCCGAGGCCATTGCCGACCTGATCGACGCCAGCACCGAGGCCGCGGCCCGCAGCGCTACACAGTCTTTGTCCGGCGTCTTTTCCCGCGAGATCCATGCGTTGCGCGATGCCTTGATCCATCTGCGCATGCTGGTCGAGGCCACGCTGGATTTTCCCGAAGAAGAGATCGACTTCCTCGAAAAGTCCAACGCCAAGGGCCAGTTGGAACGCCTGCAACAGGGTCTGCTGACCGTGCTGCAAAAGGCCTCGCAGGGCGCACTGCTGCGCGAAGGCATTACCGTGGTCATCGCCGGTCAGCCCAATGCGGGCAAGTCGTCGCTGCTGAATGCGCTGGCTGGGGCTGAGCTGGCCATCGTCACCCCCATTGCCGGCACCACGCGCGACAAAGTGCAGCAGACGATTCAGATTGAAGGCGTTCCGATCCACATTGTTGACACCGCAGGTCTGCGCGACAGCGACGACGATGTGGAAAAAATCGGCATCGCGCGGGCGTGGGAGGCCATTGAAGGGGCGGATGCCGTGGTGTTCCTGCACGACCTCACTCGCCTGAATGCTATTGATTACATAGCGAGAGATGTAGATATAACGAGGGCTATAGGCCAAAAACTCTCAAGCAAGGTGCCGGTAATCGATGTCTGGAACAAGGCCGATGCGGCGCCCACACAGGCGCCCACGACCGGTGTGGTGCTGTCGGCCAAAACCGGCCGCGGTCTGGATGCGTTGCGGCGCACCCTGCTGCAAACCGCCGGCTGGCAGGCCTCCAATGGCGGAGTTTTCATTGCTCGGGAGCGGCATATCCACGCACTGCGCTGCGTCGAGAGTCACCTGGACTTGGCGGCGCAACACCTGTCTGCACAAGACCAGTCTTTGGATTTGTTGGCCGAAGAACTGCGCCTGGGGCAAAACGCATTGAGCGAAATTACCGGTGAATTCACGTCGGATGACCTGCTGGGTGTGATCTTTTCAAAGTTTTGCATTGGGAAGTAGCTGGCATACACTCTTTCGGTCGTGGCTCCCGAAAGAATAAAAGAATGTCGCTCTTAAACTGGTTTTCTAAAAAGCCGCCCCCCGCTTCGAATCTGGCGGTCGAGAGTTCTGGCTTGGGCCATGTCGATGCGACTGTACCGTTCAGCGCATCGGGTAAGCCGCGTGGGCGTCTTCCGTCCGCCCCTCCGGGTAGCGCCGCCAATCGCAAGAGCGAGCGCCTGGAGCGCCGCGAGATGCTGTATTCGGTGGTGCGCGAGGCCATGATCAAGGCCGGAGTGTTGTCTTCCACCTACAAATTCAAGGTGCTGTCGCTGGATTCTCGTGGCCGCCAGTACTTGATCATGATGGACCTGGCGCGGCAGTATGCGGGTGAGACCTCACGGCTGGCCGAGATTGAAGGATTGATCGCCCAGCATGCCAAGACCCGGCACGACATCTTGGTGACCGCCGTTTATTGGCGCGTCAACGAGCACGTGACTGCTGGTTTGTCGCGGGTCAGCGCGCCCACCACGGCGCCCATCCTGCCCTTGGCGACGGCAGCCAAGAAGCCGTCCGACCCCAGCACACCAGTAGCGCCATCGAAACCGGCGTACGAGCCCTTGCACCCTGAAGAGGTTGCGGCTTTTAAACAAGCTTTGGCGTCAGTAGCCGTGCCCGGTCCGCTGTCGGCCCCCGGGGAGATTGTGAAGTCTGGGCGGCGCAACCCTGCGCCTATGCCCACGTTTGATGACACTGAATTGGATGACCGCCCGTCACCCCTCAGCGGCACGCAGTACGGAGACTTGTAGATATTCCGGGTACGCAGGTCTTCTGTGCGTAACCTTAATGTCCGCTGAAATCCACCAGCGTAAATAGCGGCAAACCCGACTCGCGCAGTTTCTGAGAGCCCCCGAGTTCGGGCAGGTCCACAATGGCGGCGCCTTCCATCACGGTGGCACCCAGTTTCTCCAGCAGTTTCTTTCCCGCCATCATGGTGCCGCCGGTGGCAATCAGGTCATCGATCAACAGTACGCGGTCACCTTTTTTTACGGCGTCAGTGTGCAGTTCTACGGTGGCACTGCCGTACTCCAACTCATAGGTTTCTTCCACAGTTGTGAATGGCAGCTTGCCCTTTTTGCGGATGGGCACAAAACCGACGTTGAGTTCATAGGCCACCACTGCGCCCAGAATGAAGCCCCGTGCGTCCAACCCGGCGACCACATCAGGCCGCCTGTGGGCGTCCATATAGCGGTGCACAAAAGCGTCAATCAGCACGCGGAACACTTTGGCTTCTTGCAGCAGCGGGGTGATGTCGCGGAACTGAACGCCCGGTGCCGGCCAGTCCTGCACGGTACGGATATGGTCTCTCAGGTACTGGTTGATGCTGATGTTTTGCATGGTCGTAGGAAAAAGGTGAGGGTGCGGCAAACGTCTGCAGCTAGTATTGTGCCCCCAAGGCCTGCCGGTTTGGGGGCACTTTTCACCCGGCGCGACCCCCGGTGAAACTAGGCCTTGAGGATTTTCTGCTCGGCCACAGCCAGCGCTTCTGCCTTGCCGGCCAGCACCAGTGTGTCACCTGCTTGCAGCACCGCGTCGCCATTCGCGAGACCCACTTTGCCGTCGCCGTGGCGCATGCTCACCACACGCACCTCCAGCGTGTGCAGCGCAAAGGAATCAAGTGAGCGCCCGATGGCTTTGGCGTCCTGAGGAATCGCCAGTGTGGCCAGTCGCTCGTACTGCAACTCATCCACCGAGTCGTCATCTGCGCCACGGAAGAAGCCGCGCAGCAGGTTGTAGCGGGCATCGCGCTGGTCCTGCACGATGCGTATCACGCGGCGCATGGGCACACCCACCAGCGCCAGCGCATGGCTGGCCAGCATCAGCGAGCCCTCGATGGTTTCCGGTACCACCTCGGTCGCGCCGGCTGCCTGCAAGACCTCCAGGTTGAGGTCGTCTTGTGTGCGCACGATGACCGGTACCTGCGGCGCATGGGCGCGGATGTGGCTCAGTACTTTGACCGCGCCAGGCACATCGAGGTAGGTAATGACGACTGCGCTGGCACGAGCCAGGCCGGAAGCCATCAAGGCCTGCAGACGGGCCGCGTCGCCAAACACCACAGAGTCGCCGGCGGCAGCCGCCTGGCGCACACGGTCCGGGTCCAGGTCCAAGGCAATGTATTGAATGCCTTCGCCTTCCAGCATCTTGGCCAGATTTTGGCCGCAACGGCCATAGCCGCAAATGATGACGTGGCGTTTTACGTTGATGGACTTGCGCGCGATCGTGGTCATCTGCAAGGACTGCAGCAACCACTCGCTGGAAACCAGCTTCATGACGATGCGGTTGCTGTACATCACGATGAAGGGCGTCGCCACCATGGACAGCACCATGCTGGCCAAAATGGGGTTTAGCAAAGCTGGAGGTACCAGTGAATTACTTTGGGCCAGGGTCAGCAACACAAAGCCGAACTCACCCGCTTGCGCCAGGTACAAGCCGGTGCGCAGCGATACGCCTGAACTCGCACCCAGGGCTTTGGACAGACCCGTTACCAAGGCCGCTTTGAACAGCGTGGGCACGATCAGCAGCAACAATACCAAAGGCCAGCGCGCCATGACCAGGCGCAGGTCGAGCAACATGCCAATGCTGATAAAAAACAGGCCCAGCAGCACGTCGTGGAAAGGGCGGATGTCGGTTTCGACTTGGTGCTTGAATTCGGTTTCCGAGATCAACATGCCGGCGATGAATGCGCCCAGTGCCAGGCTCAGACCGGCCAGTTCGGTCATCCACGCTAGGCCCAAGGTGATGAACAACAGATTGAGCACAAACAGTTCTTCGCTTTTGCGCTTGGCCACCACCGTCAACCAGCGCCGCATCACGTGTTGTCCGCCGACCAGCAAGATGGTTATTAGTAAGCCGGCTTTGAGAGCGGCCAACACCAGCGCGCCAACCAGGTTGTCACCGGTTGCACCCAATGCCGGAATCAAAACCAGCAAAGGCACGACAGCCAAATCCTGGAACAGTAAAACGCCCATGACCCGCTTGCCGTGTTCGGACTCCCGCTCCAGCCGCTCGACCATGAGTTTGACGACGATGGCCGTGCTGCTCATGGACAACGCCGCCGACAGTGCCAACGCGGCTTGCCAGGACATGCCCCAGGTTTCTGGCACGGTTGCGGCCAAGCCGATAGTGACCAGTGTGGCCACGGATATCGTGACGGCCACCTGCAAAAGTCCCAAGCCAAACACGTGCTGGCGCATGGCGCGCAGCTTGGGCAGGTTGAACTCCAGCCCAATTACAAACATCAGGAACACGACGCCGAATTCGCCGACGTGGCGCACGCCTTCAGAATCCTGCGAGAGACCCATGGCGTTGGGCCCAACGGCAACGCCTACAGCGAGGTAACCCAACATGGGTGGCAGTTGAAAATAGCGACAGACGACCACACCCGTTACTGCGGCAAGCAGATAGAGAAGCGTTATTTCCAGTCCGGTCATGTCGCCATACTAGCAAGATGCGTGCTGGTCTATAAAATGCCTGAATGATCGAACACGCCACGCGGCATACCGCAACCTCGGCCCAACGCGCTATCGCGTTGGCGCATGAGACTTTTGACATTGAAGCCGCTGCCGTGCTGGGCCTCAAAGGCCGGGTAGGTCCGTCCTTCGCGCAGGCGGTAGACCTGATCTTGACCATCAAAGGTCGGGTTGTGGTGATGGGCATGGGCAAGAGTGGCCACATCGGCCGCAAGATTGCGGCGACGCTGGCGTCCACCGGAACCCCTGCCATGTTTGTGCACCCGGCCGAGGCCAGCCATGGTGACTTGGGCATGATCACCGCAGTGGATCTGGTACTGCTGATTTCCTACCGGGGCGAGTCGGACGAGATAGCAGCCATTTTGCCGGCACTCAAGCGTTTGGGAGCGCCGATTGTTGCGATAACTGGCGGCCAGGACTCGACATTGGCCCAACACGCTGACCTGTGGCTGGATAGCGCGGTTGACAAGGAAGCCTGCCCGTTGAATCTGGCACCCACCGCCAGCACCACAGCCCAGCTGGCTCTGGGTGATGCACTGGCCGTGGCTCTGCTGGATGCGCGGGGTTTCCGCGCCGAAGACTTTGCGCGGTCCCACCCTGGTGGTTCGCTGGGGCGCAAGCTGCTGACGCATGTCAACGATGTCATGCGTTCGGGCGACGCTGTGCCCAGTGTGACAGCCGATGCCAATTTCAGCACCCTGATGCGCGAGATGAGTGCCAAAGGCCTGGGCGCCACGGCCGTTGTGGATACCAATAACCGGGTGCTGGGTATCTTTACCGACGGCGATTTGCGCCGCCTGGTCGAACACGGCGTCGATTTGCGCGGCACCACTGCCCAAGAAGTTATGCACCGCTCCCCCAGCACCATAGAGCGGCAGGCCTTGGCTGTGGATGCTGCCGAATTGATGGAGCGTAACCGCATCACCAGCGTGCTGGTCGTGGATGCAGATGGCCGCCTGTGTGGTGCGCTCAACAGCAACGACCTGATGCGCGCGAAAGTCATATGACAAGCCCCCACGCTCCACCGCAAAGCGGGTCGCTGCCTCCCGCGGGGGTTCTCGCACCTTGGTGCGGCCCAGTGGCGCTAACGCCACTTGTTCCCGCGCTTAACTTTGACCCTGCTCTGTTGCTCAAGGCCCAAGGCATCAAGGTGGCTTTTTTCGATGTGGACGGCGTGCTGACCGACGGCAGCCTGCTGTTTTCTGAAAATGGTGAAACGCTCAAGCGCTTCAATACGCTAGACGGGCACGGCATCAAAATGCTGCAGCAGGGCGGCATCACGCCCGTCATCATTTCGGGGCGCGATTCCAAACCCCTGCGTGTGCGGCTGAAGGCCTTGGGTGTGCAGCATGCGTTCTTTGGCACCGAAGACAAACAACCGGTAGCCGAGCAGACCTTGGCCGCTTTAGGATTGGACTGGAGCCAGGCTGCGGCCATGGGCGATGACTGGCCCGACCTGCCGGTGATGCGCCGCTGTGCTTTTGCCTGCGCTCCAGTCAATGCGCATCGCGAAGTGGTGTCCATGGCCCACTATGTGACGAGCACCCGTGGCGGCGAAGGTGCGGCCCGCGAATTTTGCGATGTGTTGTTGGTGGCCAGTGGGCGCTACGTAGATTTGCTGGAGCGGTACACGCAATGATGTCCATTCTGCGCGACGCATGGGACCGGTCTCTACTGTACTTTCCGCTGATCTCCATGGGTTTGCTGGCCTTGGGCACCTATTGGCTGGTGCGCAGCACGCCACAGGTCGGTGGCCCGACGGCACAGAGGGTCGCGCAGCATGAGCCCGATTACTTCATGGAGAATTTTTCGGTTCGCACATTCGATGCGACGGGCCGTGTACGCACCGAGGTACAGGGCGCCAAGGCTCGCCATTACCCCGACACGCAATGGCTGGAAATTGACAACATCCGTGTGCGCTCTTTCGATGAACAAGGGCGCCTGACCACAGCCACGGCGCAACACGGCCTGACCAACGAAGACTCTTCTGAAGTGCAGTTGGCGGGCCACGCGGTGGTGCTGCGCGAGGCCGACACCAGCAAACCCGGCAACACCACGCCGCGCATGGAATACCGAGGTGAGTTTTTGCACGCCTTCATGAACACCGAACGGGTGCGTTCGCACAAGCCGGTGGAGTTTTTGCGCGGGCAAGACCGGTTTAGCGCCGATAGCCTGGACTTTGACAATGTCGAGCAGATTTTGCAATTGAATGGACGCGTCAGGGCAACGCTGACGCCCGCGCCGAATTAAGTAAGCAGCACAAGGAGGCAGCCTGTGTCCAAACTGATTTTTGTCACTGGTGCATCCAGTGGTATTGGCCAAGCCCTGGCCTGGCGTTATTACGAGGCTGGTTATGCGCTGGCGCTGGTTGCGCGCCGTACCGAAGAGATGCAAACCTGGGCAACCCAGCAAGGTCTGGAGCCCTCACGTTACCAAATCTACAGTGCGGACGTGGCGGTGGTCGACAGCATCGTGGCGGCTACCGAGCAGTGTTTGGAGCGCCAAGGCGTGCCGGATGTGGTGATTGCCAACGCCGGCGTCAGTATCGGCATGGACAGCGCGGTGCGGGGCGATCTGGATGTGTTGTCGCGCACGTTCGCCATCAATAACGTGGGTCTGGCGGGGACTTTTCATGCGTTTATTGACCCGATGATGCGTCGTGGTTCCGGAGCGCTGGTCGGTATCGGCAGCGTGGCTGGTATCCGCGGTCTGCCAGGCCACGGAGCCTACTGCGCCAGCAAGGCTGCGGTCATTGGTTATTGCGAAAGCTTGCGTGGTGAATTGCGGGGGAGCGGGATCAAGGTGGTAACGATTTGCCCGGGCTACATCGATACGCCACTGACGCAGCACAATCGGTATTCGATGCCGTTCTTGATGCAGGCTGATGTTTTTGCCGGCAAGGCCTTTGAAACGATCACGGCTGGCGACAGCTACCGGGTGATTCCATGGCAGATGGGCGTGGTGGCCAAATTGTTGCGCCTGTTGCCTAACTGGGTGTATGACAAGGTGTTGTCGGGCCGACCACGCAAGAAACGTATTTCTGAGGCCTGATCGGCCCATCTCTTGTGCCAAGTTGGTGTTGGTTTTGCGCACCGCGCAACGTGTGGCAGGCAACAAAAAAGGACCCGAAGGCCCTTTTTTGTTTGGAGAAATTCTCCGGTAGCTGCTTAGTAGCTGCTACGGCCACCGCCGTAACCACCACCGCCGCCGCCGCCGCTACGGCCACCACCGCCGCCGCCAGCGCCGCCGCCGTAGCCGCCGCCACCGCCGCTACGGCCACCGCCGCCGCCGCCGTAACCACCACCGCCACCGCCAGCACCACCGCCGAAGCCGCCGCCGCCAGTGCGGGGAGGACGCGCTTCCATCGGACGTGCTTCGTTGACGACCAAACCGCGGCCACCAAATTGTTGACCGTTCATGCCGCCGATAGCAGCTTGCGCTTCAGCATCGCTGCCCATTTCCACAAAGCCGAAGCCCTTGGAACGGCCAGTGTCACGTTCCATCATGACTTTGGCGCTGGAAACGGAACCGTAGGCTGCAAACGCTTGTTGCAAGTCTTCATCACGGAAGGAATAGGGCAGGTTGCCCACGTAAAGTTTGTTGCCCATGTAAGGACTCCTCAAAAACTAACTCTCAAAACGCGATGGTGTCCAAACCCGCAATCAACAAACCAATGAAGACTTAAAGCAGACGCGAAACTGGTAAATCACCGC
>NZ_JANXUQ010000184.1 GCF_025356155.1 Rhodoferax sp.
CCACGATACCGTTCGGCACATCCACCAGCACCCGGTGTGCATGGCGCTTGAGGCTGGGGCTCAAGGTGTCCAGCACCTCTTTCACGACGTCGGCCAAATCGAAACTGCGGCGCTGTTCGCTGGCCTGATCGGCCGCCACCTGTTTGAAGTTTTGCACCAGCGCCACCGCGCGGTGCAGGTTGCGCTCGATCAGCGCACTGCCTTCGTTGACCTCGTCCAGAAACGTCACCAGGTCCGAACGCTTGAGCTGGCCCGCTTCCACCTGGGCCTGCATGCGCTTGGCCAGGTCGGTGCAGGTGCTGGCCGTGATCAGGCTATTGCCCAGCGGCGTGGCCAGCTCATGGGTGACGCTGGCCACCAGCGTGCCCAGCGTGGCCTTGGCGGCGCTGCGGGCCAGTGCCTCTTGCGATTGGTGCAGCGTCTGCATGGCGGCGTTCAACTGGGCCGATCGTTCGGCCACTCGTTCTTCCAAAGTCTCGTTGAGCTCCTGGATGCGCTGTTCGGCTTCTTTGCGCTCGGCAATGTCCATGTGGGTCCCGGCCATCCACTCGGCCCGGCCATCGGGCAGGCGGGTCGAAACCTGTCCGTGGGCCGCCACCCAGACCCAGTGCCCGTCTTTGTGTTTGAGCCGGTGCTCGAACCGGTAGTAGGGCGTTTTATCCTTCAGATGTTGCACCAATGCCTCGTGCGCCAGATTTATATCTTCCGGATGGAACAGGCTGGGCAAGGTGTTCAGCGTGAAAGGGCTTAGCTCTTCCAGCGTATGACCGGTCAGCTCCGCCCAGCGGGCGTTGACCTGCACCTGGCCGGCCAGTAGGTTGACCTCCCACGAGCCGGCGTTGGTGCCTTTGAGGATGTTGCTCAGGCGCTCGCGTTCCAGCTTCAGCGCCCGCTCGGTCGCTTTGCGGTCGCTGATGTCCAGGTAGGTGGACACCATGCCGCCGTCGGGCGTGGGCATGCCCATGACCTCCAGCGTGCGGCCGTCGCTGGGGCGGGTGCGCTCAAAACGGTGGGGCAGGAATTGTTTGGCAATCTCGGTGCGCATGTGTACGAGTTTTTGCACATCACCCGGCCCGTATTCGCCGCGTTCGGCGTTGAAGTAAGCGAGCTTCTCAAACGAAACGCCGGGCTGGCACAACTCGGGCGGCAGCTCCAGCAAGTCGCCAAACTTGGCGTTGCACATTTCGATGACCAAGTCTGCATTGACGTAGCTGATGCCCTGGTTGACATTGCTGATGACCGACTCCAGCAACGCCGCCTTGCGGGCCAGCTCGGCCTCGCGGTGGCGCAGCTCGGTGGTGCGTGCCTCTACGCGCAACTCCAGCTCGGTACTGAGCTCGCGCAATGCCTTCTCGCGCTGGCGAGGAATGGTGACGTCGGTATAGGTGGTGACCATGCCACCGCTGGGCAGCGGGTGGCCACTGACCTCGATGATGGTGCCGTCCGGGCGCACCCGCTCAAAGCGGTGGGGCAGAAACTGACGGGCCAGCTCCAGCCGTGGGCGCACCAGCTCTTCCACGTCGCCGGGGCCGTATTCGCCCTGGACGGCGTTGTGGCGCAGGGCGTCGCGCATGGTGGTGCCGGGGTGGCACAGCGCATCGGGAAAATTCAGCAACTGCTGGAAGCGGGTGTTGGCGGCCACCATGACCAGGTCGCGGTCAAACACGGTGAGGCCAATGTCGAGCTGGTCCAGCCCCTCGGCCAGCAGCACCAGCTTGTCCCCCGACCCCAGTTCAATTGCCACGCAGACTCCTGAGCAGATTTATGATTTCTTGCCAAAGAGTGCCAGTCTACGCCTGCGCCGCTTTCTATACCATCCATACCGTCATTTACCCAAATGACTTAAGACAAATCAGGCTTTAGCCCTCGTCGAATATGTGTATGTCGCTATCTATTTCGTAGCGTCTTCGACCGGGAAGCAGTTGCGCAGGGTCACGTAGGTGGCGTTGGTCCAGCCAAAAGCCGTCTTGCGTGGCGTACTCGCCGCCGACGCCAGAGCGGAACTCGGCTACAGCGTATTTTTCCAGCAGGCGGCCGGTCTCCAGGTAGACGCGGTGCACGGCGCCCAGCCAGCGAGTGCGGCCAAGTCTTCCATCGTGTGGTTTTCTGGCGCGCCGGAGGGGGCTTTTCATGGGCTGGATCGTCAGGTACGCGCGGGTTGTTAGGCAAGGGACGGGACGGCAAGCGGTCGCGTTTGTGTGGTGGCGCGTGGCAAGGGGTGGGTTTTTGCCAATTTATACCCAATATGGGTTTTATTTAGTGTTTCATCGAAAATTCTGAATTCGCGGATTCAAGTACGAAGTGCAACGTTCCTAAACCGGTTGGGCCAAGAGTGAATAGGATGCGCTCTTTGCGACCAGCCAGTCTCAACGATGCACCATGACCTACACACACTTGACCCAAGCAGAACGATACCAAATTTACGCCCTCAAACTCAACGGCATCAGCATTGCAC
>NZ_JANXUQ010000034.1 GCF_025356155.1 Rhodoferax sp.
TGCAATGGCTCGGACAACCGAGCCATGGTCGATGCCCTGCTTGCCAGCGAGGGCAAGGCACGCGGCATCGCCACTGTCAAACGCTCGGTCACCGATCAGGAACTGCAGGACCTGCATGCCGCCGGTGTGCGCGGTGTGCGCTTCAACTTCGTCAAGCGCCTGGTCGACTTCACGCCGAAAGACGAGCTGATGGAGATCGCCGCGCGCATCGCCCCGCTCGGCTGGCATGTGGTGATCTACTTCGAGGCGGTGGACCTGCCCGAGCTGTGGGACTTCTTCACCGCAGTTCACAACGATGCCGGTGTGACGATCATCGTCGATCACATGGGCCGGCCCGATGTGGCCAAGCCGATCGACGGGCCCGAGTTCGCGCTGTTCTTGAAGTTCATGGAGCAGCACGCCAACGTCTGGAGCAAGGTGAGCTGCCCCGAGCGCTTGAGCGTCAGCGGACCACCGGCACTCCAGGGCGAACAGCATGCGTATGCGGATGTGGTGCCGTTTGCGAAATACCTGGTCGAGAACTTTTCCGACCGCGTGTTGTGGGGCACTGACTGGCCCCACCCGAACCTGAAGGACCACATGCCTGACGATGGCTTGCTGGTGGACACCATTCCGCAGATCGCCACCACCGCAGAGCTGCAATACAAGCTACTGGTGGACAACCCCAATCGTTTGTACTGGAGTTAGCAACCATACTGATAACAACCGTTCGGGCTGAGCCTGTCGAAGCCCCTTTGACGGGCTCAGGGCGAACGGGCAATGAGAAGAACTATGTCACTCGATAAACCTTATCTCGACGTGCCCGGCACGACGATCTTTGACACCGAACAGGCGCGCAAGGGCTACCACCTGAACCAGTTCTGTATGTCGCTGATGCAGGCCGCCAACCGCGAGCGTTTCAAGGCGGATGAGCGTGCCTACCTGGACGCGTGGGACATGACCGAGGAGCAAAAGCAGGCTGTGCTGGCGCGTGACCTGAACCGCTGCATTGCGGCGGGCGGCAACATCTATTTTCTGGCCAAGATTGGCGCGACCGATGGCAAGAGCTTTCAGCAAATGGCGGGCAGCATGACGGGCATGACCGAAGATGAGTACCGCAACATGATGATTGCAGGTGGCCGCTCGGCAGAGGGCAACCGCGTTGTGGGTGAAGACGGCGACGCACAGGCGCACCGCCAGCCCCAGGGCAGCGCCGGTCACACCAAGGGCATCTGAAGACAATGGCAAAAATCACCGCATCCGTCTACACCTCCCACGTGCCTGCCATTGGCGCGGCGCTGGACCTGGGCAAGACCGCCGAGCCGTATTGGCAGCCCGTATTCCAGGGGTACGAATTCTCCAAACAGTGGATCAAGGACAACCCGCCCGATATTGTCTTTTTGGTCTACAACGACCACGCCACGGCCTTCAGCCTGGACATGATTCCCACCTTCGCCATTGGCTGCGCGGCGTCGTATGCACCGGCGGACGAAGGCTGGGGTCCGCGCCCCGTGCCCGTCGTGCAGGGCCACCCAGAGCTGGCCGCGCACATTGCGCAGTCCGTGATCCTGCAAGACTTTGACCTGACCATCGTCAACAAGATGGATGTGGACCATGGCCTGACCGTGCCGCTGTCCCTGATGTTTGGCCAGCCGCCCGCAGACGACTTTCGCTGGCCCTGCCCAGTGATTCCGTTTGCGGTGAACGTGGTGCAGTACCCCGTGCCATCCGGCCAGCGTTGCTTCAACCTGGGCAAGGCGATCCGCCGCGCCATCAATAGTTTTGACAAGGACCTCAACGTGCAGATCTGGGGCACCGGTGGCATGAGCCACCAGTTGCAGGGGCCGCGCGCCGGCCTGATCAACAAGGCGTTTGACAACGCGTTTCTGGACCGCTTGATCTCCGACCCCACAGGCTTGGCCGCGATGCCACACATCGACTATGTACGCGAGGCCGGTAGCGAAGGCATCGAGCTGGTGATGTGGCTGATCGCCCGCGGCGCAATGGACGATGTGGCCGACGACCTGGAGACACTTGCTACGAATTCAATAGCTACTCACGCCCATTCCACGAGGGCTAGGCACCGGTTTTACCATGTTCCCGCCTCCAATACGGCCGTTGGCCACCTGATTCTGGAAAATACGTAAATGCTTGCGGGACAGACCTTTAGCTCTGTCCCCAACTGGAGAGAACCATGACCAAAACCATCAAAGTCGCCCTGGCGGGCGCTGGCGCCTTCGGCATCAAACACCTGGACGGCATCAAGAGTATCGAAGGCGTGGAGGTCATATCCCTGGTCGGCCGCGATCTGGAGAAGACGAAAGAAGTGGCCGCCAAATACGGCATCCCCCACGTCACCACCGACCTCGCGGACAGCTTGGTGCGCAAGGAGGTAGACGCCGTCATCCTGTGCACACCCACGCAAATGCATGCCGCGCAAACCATCGCCTGCTTGCAAGCTGGTAAACATGTGCAGGTGGAGATTCCGCTTGCGGATTCCTTGAAGGGTGCGCAAGACGTGGTGGCGCAGGCCAAGAGCAGCGGCCTGGTCGCCATGTGTGGCCACACGCGCCGCTTCAACCCCAGCCACCAATACGTGCACAAGGAGATCACGGGTGGGCGCTTCAACATCCAGCAGATGGATGTGCAGACCTATTTCTTCCGCCGCACCAACATGAACGCCCTGGGCCAGGCCCGCAGTTGGACCGACCATCTGCTGTGGCACCACGCGGCCCACACCGTGGATTTGTTTGCTTATCAGTGTGGCAGCCCCATCGTCAAAGCCAACGCCATCCAGGGGCCAATACACCCGACGCTGGGCATTGCCATGGACATGGGCATCCAGCTCAAGGCGGCCAACGGCGCCATCTGCACGCTGAGTCTGAGCTTCAACAACGACGGCCCGCTGGGTACATTCTTCCGCTACATCGGCGACAGCGCAACCTACATCGCGCGCTATGACGATTTGTTTAACGGCAAGGACGAGAAGATTGACGTGAGCCAGGTCGCCGTGTCGATGAACGGCATAGAACTGCAAGACCGCGAGTTCTTTGCCGCCATCCGCGAAGGCCGCGAGCCCAACAGCAGCGTGGGCCAGGTGCTGGCCTGCTACCAGGTACTACATGAACTAGAACAGCAGTTGCAAGAAGCCTGAGGAGGCTGGGCGGCAGAGCGTTCTGCGCAGGTAAAAGGAGGAG
>NZ_JANXUQ010000271.1 GCF_025356155.1 Rhodoferax sp.
GTCGGCGTAGGTGTCGGCGTAGGTGTCGGCGTAGGTGTCGGCGTAGGTGTCGGCGTAGGTGTCGGCGTAGGTGTCGGCGTAGGTGTCGGCGTAGGTGTTACGCCGACCAGATCACCGCGCAATAGCGTGTACAAATTGATCCTGACGTGTACGTTGTAATACAGCAAACCCTCGTAGGCAATGGTACTCAAAAAGAGCACATTGCTGGGCGGATCAAATGTGTCGGTAAGTCCTTCGACACCGCCGATACTGAGCAGGGAATAGGATTGGACTGTGGCCTTGACGTCTTTGTACTTGCCAAGACCTATCACATCAATCGCATCAATTGAAAGGAGATTCGACTCGGGATTGAACGAGTCGATGGCATGGGCACTGAGAGGTACATACAACGACAGAATGGCAGCCGCAGAAACAGTCAGAGAAAAAAGTTTTCTTAATTTCATAGGGTTTAACGAAAAATATTTTTGTGGATCACGGAGCATGTTGAGCTTCCTGCTCACGCAATTACCAAGCTGTCGTTGACGAACATCAGCAAGATCTGGGCCACGGAAATAATCCTTTGAAATCAATAGTCTCTGTGGTGTCCCATGGTGAAAATGGTCGGTGATTCCCGACAAATTCGGGTGTGGCGGTCGATCTGCAGAGTGTCCACAAGGGTGCCGCCGACGCAGAGAGTCAGCATGCGGGGAGTTCTCTGAGCAAGCCCCATAAATGGCTACTAATGCCGCCGGTCAATGCAAACGTTGCGCGACAAAACACATCGTCAACCAACAGTCAGGCCGCCAGCGCTGCAAGGTGCTGCACGCAAACGACACACCAAAGATGCCACTGGCGGCATAGACCACGTTGATGGAGACATCACTTCACCACACGGCGCCGGGCCATAAAAACCGCGTGGCCAGACCCGAGCTGATGGACTGCGACAGGCCAATGCACACCGCAAACAGCACGTAGGCGATATAAGCAACGTCACGCACTGAGAAGTACAACAGCGAGTTGTACAGCACCAACCCAATTAGTAGCCCAAAGTACAGGCTGTAGAGGGCATAGGTCTTCTGGTCGCTGTGTCACAACGCGACGAGTTGCCACAGCGTCATCGGGGCCGGCACGTTCCCTTCGGACTGCACCCGAAGATACAGCGTGGTATCTCCGCCTGGCACCAGCAGGATCGGTTTGACAGGGTTGCGGTGGGGAACGGGCCGCTGCGCAAATGGAAGGGAATCACCGCCACTTTGTTGGTCATAACCACCGCTGGTGTTGGAAACAAACAGATCCAGGCGATCCAACGGCGGGCTTCTGACCTCCAGCATCCAGTGTGCAGGGGCATCTGCCCGGGTTTGCAGCCGCACCTTCAACCAGATCGCGGAATGGGTCACCCCAAAGTTCTTTGCCGAAGCCCCCTGCACCACCGACTGAACCTGGTTTGCACTTCCGGCTTCAGCACGTCGCCCAGGGCCAACGCAGCGGTGGTGTCTTCAAAGTAGGTAAAAGATTGCGACAGCAGATAGTTGTCATCCGTACCAATTTCTATCGCCCCGACCGGCGTTGGTGCGTGTAGTGCCCCCATGTGCAGCAGCACAAGCAGCCATGCCCATATGCGCACCCGGCGAAGCCAAACAGGTGAGGGAGAGAAAGGCTGATCGGCACCAAGACGGAGAAGACTGCTGCGCAAGAAGGATGGCGTTCGGTTGTGCGCGGCTGTGCGCCAAATGACGGGATGGGGTTGGCCTGCCCGACATTCTCTGAGAGGGTCCGTGCCCGGTCAACCGGAAATACGGCACTGGCGCAGATTACAAATTGTCGGGATTGGCCGACATCCGAAAACCATGATCCTGCTTGGCTTTTCGCATATCGACTCCGTAGATGTCGGCTATTGCAGACAAAGCCGAATCCGAAATTACGGCTAAGTCATTGAAATCATTAGGGAATTTATGTGGCATACAAATTGAATAGTAAAGCCGGACTCATCTTTCGACCGCGAAACACAATGCCACAAAAGAATACATTTCGGCGCTTAGCCGTCCCCAGTATGCTGGGCAGTCTCTTGCTCTGCCATGGGCCACTGCAAGCCCAACAACTGATGGGCCAGCCCCAACCGCCGCTGGGCCAGCCGCAGCAACCGCAACAGCAGGGGCGCCCGCAGGTACGCGTCGGCCCCAACGACCAGGTCCTCCAATCCTGGCAGCAAAGCAATATGGGCGGAGCCGTGCCAGCGCTCTCTGCCAATGAAGACGGCAGTACACGCGTGGATTGGCATGGCGGCGTCACCGTGGACACCTACAACAACGACATCCAGTCAGCCGGCGGCGCCATGAACACACCGCTGCGTTCGGGCAGCTTCTACCGGGGCTCAGTCACCAGTGACTTGCGCGCGATCCATCCCGACAACGTGGTTGACTATTTCCAGGTCGGCATGACCACCAGCGACGATAAGGCTGTACTGAGCCAAAACCCGTACCAGTTGAACAATGTCCAACTGGGCCGGACCGGGGAAGGCTACAGCGTCGCTGTAGGCGACATTGCACCCAATTTCTCCAGCCTTAGTTCGGCGCTGGGCGCGCGTGGTGTGTACGGTCAACGCCAGTTCGGTGACATCACAGTCCACGGATTTTCTGGGCAAGTTGCCGAGAACTGGGAAGTGTTATCCAGCACCGTCCCCAGCAACCAATACCTGCGGGAGGTGCACGGCGCCAAAGTCGAAAAGATGTTCGGCAACAACTTGCGGACTTACGCGACAGCGCAAGCCTTCTCCGAGCGCGAGGCACCTCTGATGGCACAACCGGGCTATGCGCCGCTGGGGGCGTCGCGTTCCATGAGCGCGGGCTTTCAATACCAGCGGGACCAATTCAGTCTGGTGGGTGAAATGGCTGGCAGCAGCTTTGAAGACGGCGGCAATGCGGACCGCCAAGGCCGTGCCGCCATTGTGGACGCCGGCTGGCGTGGTGAGACGGTGGGTGTCCGCGCGGGGTACCACCACATTGACGCAGAATTCACATCTTTGTCTTTGGCTGCACAACCGGGCATACACGAAGCCTACGTTGGGGTTGACTGGATGGCGGCACCGTGGCTCACACTGACATCTGATGTTCGAAAATCCAAGAACTCGACGCTCGCGAACGCCTTCAGTGACTCTACATTTGTGGATACCGACGCGCTGACCCTGCGCGCCAATATCAATTTGGGTCCCGAGCACCCAGGCTGGGGGCTGTCCTTGCAGCAAGTCACGGCACAATCCACCGACTCTGCAGAGCAGGCATCACGCCGCGGCGACTTCTCTGCCACCCTCAACTATGCAAGCCCAGAATTGATCAGCGGCCTCACCATTGGACAGGGCAAGATCACCAGTGAAGTTTCGCCCTTCAGTGACTCCACTACGGAGAGCTGGTCTTTCAACATCGGTCGCAATTTTTCCAATGCACAGCCTGACGCGGCGCCCACCTGGACTGCCGGTGTCAACTTCTTTGCGACATCCCAAACCCAGCGCTTGTTGCTGACAGGTGATGAGAGCAACAACATCAATTACACGTTGGCACTGACCAGCCAGGTTGTAGGCTGGGGAAGTCTGAATCTGTTGCTCACGGGTGGCGAAACAACCCAACCCAATGGGGGACCCAGCTTGCGCGTGCGCGGCGCCCAGCTGGAAGCGCTGATCCCCATGCGAGGGCAAAGCACGTTCAAGCTTTACGCGCGCACCTCACGGCGCAATATCGATGACCCTCTGCTCTCTGCCCAAGAAGACGTGCTGGGCATGCAATTGATCTATAACTTTTAAGGCGACTCAGCATGCACATCCTACGCCTGTTGTCTCTGTTGGGCGCGCTGGCAGCGGTAGCCGCGGCACCCGCAGCGTTAGCGACCCAACCCACCACGGCCAAGACTTCGACGCAAACCAATGTCCAGCCAGCATTGGACGCATTACAACAACTGCTGTCTGCCTATGCCAATGGTAATCAGACGCAGATCGAATCCTTGGTGGATCCCGCGATGATTGGTTATTCGCGCGTAGTCGATCCAGTCCGCGATGCAGCTCTAGCACAGAGGCAATTGCGCGTAAGCTTGTCAGACACTCGAACGCAAATATCGGAAGACGTGGTAATTATCCAGACTCATTGGGAGAAGCGCTTCATCTCAAGCCCAGGGCGGCAAGCAGGCCGCAAGAGCGGGATCTGTACGTTTGTAATGCGCCCCGAGGCCGCCGTGTGGAGGCTGTCTGCCTTGAATGGCGATAACCCATTTGGCGCAGAGTGAACCGTGCCAGACCTTTAAAAATTGAACCCAACTAAACTGCCCAACGACCTAGATACGGGCCGACGCGGGACACTCCGGCGTACCTCACGAGACACTAACATGAACAAACTTCTTCCTATCCCACGCGGCCTTCTGGCGCTCATGACCTGCTGTTTGCTGCAAAACTCTTATGCAGCGGGTCAGATCGACTTGGTCGAAGGGAACGTGAGCGTGACCACGGCAGCAGGCCAATTGCGCGTTCCCGGCAAGGGTGAACGCGTTGAAGCGGGAGACACCATTTCCACGGGCAAGGGAGGCGAGATCCATGTCCACATGGACGACAACGGCCTCATCGCCCTGCGCGCGAATACTTTTCTAAAGATCGAAGCCTATAAAGCCGAAGGCACTGCGGATGACAGCGCCGTGTTCCGCCTGCTGCGCGGTTCGTTCCGCTCCATCACTGGCTGGATTGGGAAGAACAGCCCACAGCGTTATGCCGTCTACACACCGACGGCCACTGTCGGCATTCGTGGAACCGACCACGAGACACTGGTGGTCGCGGATGGCGCCGAAGCTGGGACCTATGACAAGGTGAACACCGGTGAAACCGAGTTGGCGACGACGCACGGCAAGGTCTCCATCACGCCCGACCATGCAGCATTCAGCCCCAAGGCTGGCGCAGAACCGCCCAAACTGCTCGCAGCCATTCCACCTCTTTTTGCACCCACCAAGAATGAATCCGTCATTGAAGCCAGCAAAAAGACATTGGAAGAGTCGCGGGACGCGCGCCTGCAGCAAAAGCGTAAAGACAATGAGCGCAAAGGCACCAACAAAGACGGCAAGGCGCAGGTCGGTGACCCACTGGAAGGACGCAAGGCTCTGGCCGCTTTTGAAGATTTTCTGCGGGCTTTCGAAGCCGGTGACGTTTCGCAAGTGCGCCAGCGGCTGGACCCGTCGATGATTGGCTACCAGCAATTGCTGGACAACATCACCCTGGGCAACAACGAGTGCAAGCAAATGCGTGTGAACCTGTTCAACACGCAGATCCAAGCTGGGCCCGACTTAGCTGTCGTGCAAACCAGTTGGGAAAAGCGATGCCTGCTACTGCCCGCGTTTACGCCCAAGCTGGCTTCGGGTCGTGCCACCGTTTTATTGCACCTGGGCACCAGCGGCTGGACCTTTGCAGCCATCACCGCCGGAAATATGTTTGACCGATTTGCAGTGTCGGTGGTGGTGCCTACCAAACCCACGACGCCAACACCGACGCCCGTCTGCCGCTCCGTTACCGGGGCGCCTATCACCTGCCCGACTCCGACTCCGACTCCGACTCCGACTCCGACTCCGACTCCGACTCCGACACCGACACCGACTCCGACACCGACTCCGACTCCGACTCCGACACCGACTCCGACACCGACTCCGACTCCGACTCCGACTCCGACTCCGACTCCGACACAGACACCGACTCCGAGGTCCGGCTCCGACGCCGACCCGATGCGG
>NZ_JANXUQ010000280.1 GCF_025356155.1 Rhodoferax sp.
GTACAGCCAGCGCTTTGGCACCGTGGAGCCGGTGTTTGCCAACCTGCGGCACAACAAGCGACTGAGCCGGTTTAACCACCGGGGCCGAACCAAGGTCAACACGCAGTGGAATCTGTATTGCATGGTGCACAACATTGAGAAGTTGGCCAAGACGGACCTTGGGCAAAGAGTGAACCAGTAAGGGGCAGCAGAAGGCCTTCAAGGCGCCATTTGGCGCAATGAGGGGCGAATTTGCGGCACACTGTGGGAATGGAAACCCAATCTAGAAAATTCGATCGACAGGCGTTGCGAGGCAGCAGCTGCGCGCTTGGAAATCGGGTTTTTTTACAGCCTCGTTAAATTTCACGCAAATTGCTTGAATCCAGCATCGCTTGATTATCTCAAACGTGCTATATTTCTTGTATGAAGTAGGAGATCAAATATCACGATGAAAGCTTGCAGGCTGATGTGCTGGCGTTGCCGCCGGGAATTTTGGCTAGATACTTTCATTGCACTGACCGCATGGTTGAGTTCGGCCCAGATTTAGGAATGCCCCACACGCGGGCAATGAGCATGGGGCTCTTTGAGTTGCGTTTGAAATCCCGTGAGGGTATCGGGCGTGTGTTTTATTGCACCTTGGTGGATCGCAAGATCGTCATGCTCCATCAGTTTGTGAAAAAGACCGATAAGACGCCTCCCAAAGAATTGGCACTTGCGCGCAAACGAATGAAGGAGTGGAAAAATGTTGACACATAAACAACTTCGCACCAAGGCACTGGCTAACGCTGAGGTAAAGGCGGAATACGAAAAATTGGCCGATGAGTTTTCCCTTTTGGACGAGTTCTTGAAGGCGCGGGCCGCGCAAGGTCTAACCCAGGCTCAGGTGGCAGAAAAGATCGGCACCACGCAATCGGCTGTAGCGCGTATGGAGTCGGGTAGCGGCAAGCATTCGCCTTCTCTGGCAACACTGACCAAGTATGCGGATGCTTTGGGGTGCAAACTGGAGGTTCGGCTGGTTCGGAGGCCTCGGCCAGCGAGAAATTTAACTGTTCGTCCAAGCCCGACAACGCCCAAACGCGTCGCGGCTTGACTTCGACGTCAAATCGCTATAAATACAGTAGCGTCTTAAGCCCACTGCATGAGGGCTACAACCCGATTCCTCACTGAGCCGCCCAGCCGCCGTCCATATTCCAGGCCACGCCGCGCACGTTGTTTCCGGCGGGTGAGCAGAAGAATACGGCCAGTGCGCCCAGCTCTTCGGCTGTGGTGAATTGCAGCGAGGGTTCTTTCTCCCCCAGCAGCTGTTTGGTGGCGTCGACGTTGCTGATGCCTTGCGCGGTGGCCTTGGCGTCCACCTGCTTTTGCACCAGCGGGGTCAGCACCCAGCCGGGGCAGATGGCGTTGCAGGTGACGCCGGTGGTGGCGTTTTCCAACGCGGTGACCTTGGTCAGGCCCACCACGCCATGCTTGGCCGCAACGTACGCCGATTTTTCAGCCGAGCCGACCAGGCCGTGGACCGATGCCACGTTGATGATTCGGCCCCAGTTATTGGCCAGCATGCCGGGCAGCGCCAGGCGTGTGGCGTGGAAGGCGCTGCTCATGTTGATGGCGATGATGGCGTCCCATTTGTCGACCGGGAAGTTCTCGATGCGCGCCACATGCTGGATGCCGGCGTTGTTGACCAAAATGTCCAGGCTGCCAAAGGTCTTGGTGGCGAAGCTGACCATGTCTTCGATCTCGGCGGGCTTGCTCATGTCGGCACCGTGGTATGCCACTTGCACACCCAAGGCGGCGATTTCGGCCTTGGGGGCATCCACATCGCCAAAACCGTTGAGCACGATGTTGGCGCCTTGGGCTGCCAATGCCTTGGCGATGCCCAGTCCAATGCCGCTGGTGGAGCCGGTAACGAGAGCTGTTTTGCCTTTGAGCATAGTGTTCACCTTAGTCAATTTGGGAAAGAGTCGGCAGGCCCGTCCTGCAACATTTATCAATTACGATCAAGCCATGGCACTGAACTTGCAAAAGCCTGCGAGCAAGTTCGATGCCACGCGCCATTCCATCACTATCAAACGCCATTTCACCATGTCTGACCCTAAGCTGAACTACCTACCGTGCCCCGATACCGGTGCCGGGCACCGCATGGCGTTCTGGGAGTGGGGCGACCCGCTGGCCAAGCACGTGGTGGTGTGCGTGCATGGCCTGTCTCGCCAGGGGCGCGACTTTGACGTGCTGGCCCAGGCCCTGGTGGCCAAAGCCGGGGGCGCGCTGCGGGTGATTTGCCCTGACGTAGTGGGCCGCGGCAAGAGCGACTGGCTGGCAGACCCGCAGGGCTACCAGATTCCATCCTATGCGGGCGACATGATGGCCCTGCTGATGCATTTGAAGCCCACTACTCAGACCCTGGATTGGGTGGGCACCAGCATGGGCGGCCTGATTGGCATGGCGGTGTTTGGGCAGAAGCAGTTTCCGTTGCCGCTGCAGGTGCGCCGTCTTGTGCTGAACGACGTGGGCCCGAGCATCCAGTGGGAAGCACTGGCACGTATCGGCGCTTACCTGGGCCGTGAGGTCAAGTTTGATTCGCTGCAGCAGGCCGCCGATGCCATGTGGTCGATTTCCACCAGCTTTGGTCCGCACACACCAGAGCAGTGGCTGGAGCTGTCCCGCCACATGGTCAAGCCCGTGCCGGGTTCGGACACGGCGGTCACGCTGCACTATGACCCGGCCATCGCTGTGCCGTTTACCGCCGTCACACAAGAGGCCGCCACACAGGGCGAGGCCTTGCTATGGTCTTTGTACGACGGCCTGCAGGCGCAAACGCTGCTGGTGCGGGGAGCCCAGTCCGACCTGCTGTCGCCCCAGACCGCCCAGTTGATGACCGAGCGCGGCCCCAAGGCGCGCCTGGTGGAGTTTGCCGGTGTGGGCCATGCGCCGACGCTGATTGCCCCGGACCAGGTGGAGGCGGTCAGCAGCTTTTTGTTGGGCTGAATGTTTTCCGCAAGCTAGTGCATCTGTAGTTCGTCCATGAAAAGTCAGTCGTCTGAACACCAGCCTACGGCGCCGGTGATTGCCGCCACGGCCGCCAATCTGCCGGAGCAGGCCGATGCGCTGGCCCGCGCCCGCGCGTTTGCCGAGCCGCTGCTGTCCAGCGCGGAGCTGGACACGGGCGAAAACGTGCTGGCCCACGCCGATGCCGTGGCGCGCATCCTGCAAAGCATTGGCGGATCGCAGGCCATGCAGGCCGCCAGCTACCTGGTTTATGCCTGTGACCACTTGAACAAGCCGCACGAGGTTATTTCCAAGGCCTTTGGCAGCAATTTCGCTGATCTGGCCATGGAAACCACCAAGCTGGTGCGTGTGCAACGCATGCAGCGACTGGCCCAGCTGTCTGCCAGCCACTCGGCTGCGCCCATACCGATGGCACAGACGGCCGCCGCGCAGACCGAGAGCGTGCGCAAGATGCTTCTGGCCTTTTCGCGCGATCTGCGGGTTGTCATGCTGCGCCTGGCTTCGCGTCTGCAAACGCTGCGCCACTACGCGGCGACCAAGCTGCCGGTGCCGCCAGGTTTGGCCAGTGAAGCCTTGCAGGTATTTGCCCCGCTGGCCAACCGGCTGGGTATTTGGGAAATCAAGTGGGAGATAGAAGACCTGTCCTTCCGCTTCCTGGAGCCCGACACCTACCGCCAGGTTGCCAAGCTGTTGGACGAAAAACGTGTCGAGCGCGAAGCCCATGTTGAGAAGTTGCGCCTGCAACTGGCCGAAGATCTGGCCCGGCAGGGCATACACGCCACCGTGCAAGGCCGCCCCAAGCACATCTACAGCATCGTAAAAAAGATGCGCGGCAAGTCGCTGGGGTTTGACGAGGTGTATGACATTCGTGCGCTGCGCATTGTGGTGCCGGATGTGCCCGCTTGTTATGCCGCGCTGGGCTGGGTGCACGACCATTTCACGCCGGTGGCGGACGAGTTTGACGACTACATCGCACGCCCCAAGGCCAACGGCTACCAGTCGCTGCACACCGTGGTGCGCGACACCACGGGCCAGCCGATCGAGGTGCAGGTGCGCACCCAGGCGATGCACGACCATGCCGAAACCGGCGTGGCCGCCCACTGGGCGTACAAGGAGGCAGGCGCCAAGGGTTACGGAGGCAGCGTGACGGCGGCGGGCGAATACGACGCCAAGATCGCCGTGCTGCGCCAGTTGCTGGCCTGGGAGCGTGACCTGTCCGGCGCACAACAGGGCCAGCAGGGCGAGGTCAGTTTTGACGACCGCATCTATGTGTTGACACCCGACGCCGCCGTCGTCGAGTTGCCCCAGGGCGCCACAGCCGTGGACTTTGCCTATAGCGTGCACACTACGGTGGGTCACCGTTGCCGCGGTGCGCGTGTCGATGGCGCCATGGTGCCGCTGAATACGCCGCTCAAGAACGGTCAAACGGTGGAAGTAACCACGGTCAAAGAGGGCGGCCCGTCGCGCGACTGGCTAAACCCCGAACTGGGGTTCTTGGTCAGTCACCGCGCGCGTGCCAAGGTGCGCGCCTGGTTCAACGCGCTGGCCATGGGCGAAACGGTGGCCAAGGGACGTGAAGCGGTAGAAAAGCTGTTGCAGCGCGAAGGTAAAACCGCCATCAAACTGGATGATTTAGCTTCGCAACTGGGTTTCAACTCCGCCGACGATTTGTTTGAAGTGGTTGGCAAAGACGAGTTCTCCCTGCGCAATATCGAGCTGCTGCTGCGCCCACCCGAGCCTGCGGCCGCGCAAGACGACTACATGCCACTCAAAAAGCCGCGCACCACGGGCGGCAAGGGCGGTGTGCTGGTGGTGGGGGTCGATTCGTTGATGACCCAACTGGCCAAGTGCTGCAAACCGGCACCGCCCGATGCCATCTGCGGCTT
>NZ_JANXUQ010000315.1 GCF_025356155.1 Rhodoferax sp.
GCAAGTTTCATGGCGACAGGCTTCTTTCAAGGTGAAGTATTTTCAAAACGGCAGAAGGGTAACTCAGAATCGGCCGCAACCGCTTGTTGCACCACTCCACCGCCGCACGCTTTGCGTCGGTATGATGCAAATCCTGTCCAATCACTCACTGGCGATGGAACTATTCATAGTTAACGACGACTTGGCCGCGCTGGAGAATGCCTGTGCCGCGGCGCAAGGCGATGCCAGCGTGGCATTGACCGTGGCCTGCGCCTGGCACCTGCGCCAGCGCGATTGCCAGCGCGCATTGGATCTTGCAGAGCGTGTCGAAGGTCAGCTGCCACACTGCGAGTTCTCCGGGGTTGAACGCGCGCGCCACCATGCGCGCCTCGTTCTGCTGCGTGCAGAGATCAAACTGCTGTTTGGCGACTGGCAGGCTGCACAGGAGATGGCCCAAGCCTGTGCCACCGCGTTTGCCCGCCTGGACGACACCGTCGGCGTGGGTGACACCCACTGGCTGCAAGCCTCCATTTGCGTGGACCGCGGCAATAGCCTGCAGGTAGCCGAATGCCTGAGTCTGGCGGCAGCCGCTTACCAAACCTCCGGCGATGCCGCGCGACAGGCAGCCACAGCCGCCCGTGAACTGGTCAACGCCTCGTTCCGCGAACCGGTGGCCACAGCTGCGGAATTGGCGCGCCAGTTCCCGGTGGAGCGGGCATTGCCCGTGTCCGTGCTGGCTTGGGCATCGGCGGCGCGCGCCAATGTGGCGGGTTTGACCGATGACCCGGGTGGTTCTATCCGACACGACCTGGTGGCCTACCACGCCGCGCTCGACGGCGGCCAAGTGCGCCAAGCGCTGGTGTCCGTCACCAATGCGGCCGAATCCTTTGCCACCTTGGGCGATCTGGATGCCGCACTGGAGTGGAGCGAGCGGGCTCTGGTGCTGGCCCGCAAGACCACTTGGCCCGCCAGTATTGGCTTTTGCCTGATGCAGTTGGGCGACGTGATGCGCCTGCTCGGGCGGCACGACGAATCGCGCCAGTATCTGCAAGAGGCTTTGGTGCTGATGGGCGCGCAAGCCGGTTCTCGCAACTACGAGCTGGGGCTAAGCAATCTGGGACAACTGGCGCTGGATGTCGGCGACTATGCCGCCGGGCTGGAATCCTTCACTAGGCTGGAGGAACATGGCCGCGCGCAGGTCGAGCCGGACCTGGCCATCAAGGCCTGGCGCGGGCAGGCCAGTGCCCTGTTCCATTTGGGGCGCCTGCAGGAGGCACAGGCCAAGGCCGAGGCGGCACTGGCGCTGGCGCAACAACAGGGCAACGCGGAAGGCCAAATCCAGATTCTGCGCATCTTTGCCCAGATGCACCTGGAGCACAACCTGGCCTCTGCCGATGGCGCAGCGGCGCCCTTGGCGGCTTTGCGTTATCTGGACCAGGCGCTGGTGATTGCGGGCGCGATGGGGGGCTACGGCATATCGCCCGAACTCACAGACCAGGTGGCAGCTGCCCATGCGGCGGCGGGCAATTTTGAAGCGGCTTACAAAAGCGCATTGGCGGCCAGCGCAGCGCGCAACCAGTCGCAGCGCCTGGAAGCGCAAAAGCGCGCCCTGGCCTTGCAGGTACGGCAGGAGGTGGAGCAGGCCAGAGCCGATACCGAGCACCACCGCAAACTGGCCGACACGCTAAAGGACACCGCCGCCACACTCGAAACCCTGGGCACCATCGGGCGCGAAATCACGGCCAGCCTGGATGCTGCGGCGGTCTGTGATGCGCTGTACCGCCACGTGCATGAGCTGCTGGATGCCACGGCCTTCGCCGTCTACCTGATGGAGGCCGACGAGCTCTTTCTTAAAATGGTCTTTGGCATCGAGGCTGGTGCGCCCCTGGCGCAGTCACGCGTGCCGCTGGACAGCGCCAAGGCCGTGTCGGCGCGCTGCGCCCGCGAACGCAAAGAGGTGCTGGTAGAGGTTGAGCTGGGAAAGACCGACAGCAGCTGGATTCCGGGTACGCTGCCGACCCGCAGCCTGCTGTATGCACCGCTGATGGTGGGCGAGCGCCTGCTGGGCGTAATGACCATCCAATCGCCCAAGTCGCAAGCCTATGGCGAGCGTGAGCGGTCCATTTTTCACACGCTGTGCGCCTATGGCGCCATCGCTCTGGACAATGCATCGGCGTACGCAGCCGCTGCGGCTGCCCAGCAACGTGCCGACGAGGCTAATACCGAACTGCGGCAGACACAGGTACAACTGGTGCAGGACATGGTCGAGCGCGAACGCATAGACCAGGAATTGCAAACGCTGAACAACAACCTGGAGGCCCGTATCGCGCGGCGCACCCAAGAGATGCGCGCCACACTGGCGATGCTGGCCGAAAACCGGCAAAAGCTGCAAGGCATCGTAGACACCGCACTCGACGCTGTCATCCGCGTAGACAGCCTGGGTGCGATCATGGGGTGGAACCGTCAGGCGCAGCTGATTTTTGGCTGGACAGCGGAGCAAGCCATAGGCCTGGCCTTGCACGAGACCATCATCCCAGTGCAACACCGCGAGGCCCATCTGCGGGGGCTGGCGCGGTACATGACCGGTGCACCCTCGCGGGTGATTGACCGGCGCATTGAAATCACTGCGCTGCACTGCAGTGGACGTGAGTTTCCGATCGAACTGGCCATCACCCGGGTGTTGCTGGATGATCCGACGAAATTTGAGTTCTGCGCCTTCATCCGCGACATTACCCAACGCCGGCAAGCCGAAGAAGAAATCAAGACCTCGCTGGAAAAGCAACGTGAGCTCAACCAATTGAAGTCGCGTTTTGTGTCCATGGCCTCGCACGAGTTCCGCACGCCGCTGGCCACCATTTTGTCGTCCACCGATTTGCTGTCGCACTATTACGAGCGGCTTCCTGCGCCCGAGCGCAAGCAGTTGTTTGACTCCATCGCGCTGGCTGTCAAACGCATGACCAAGATGCTGGAAGACATACTGGTCATTGGTAAGGACGAAGAAGAACGCATGGAATACAAGCCACTGCCCATGGCGCTGGACACCTTGTGCGCGGCGATTGTGCAAGAGCAGCAGTCAGAGGTGGGTAGCACCGGGCCGCTGCGCCACGCCACGCAGTTGACCGTGCGCGGCGAAGATGTACGGGGCCATTTCGATGAAAAGCTGATGCGCCACATCTTTGGCAATCTGCTGTCCAACGCGGTCAAATATTCACCCAATGGGGGTACGGTCGGCTTTGACGTGCACTGCGGCGAAGAGGCGTTTACTTTCACGGTCAGCGACCAGGGCATCGGCATTCCTGAAGCGGATGTGCCGCGCCTGTTCGAGACATTTCACCGTGCCACCAATGTGGGCAATATTGTAGGAACCGGCCTGGGTTTGGCCATCGTCAAGCGCTCGGTGGATTTGCACTGCGGCTCCATCGCCGTCAGCAGTACCCTGGGCCTGGGAACCGTGTTTACCGTGCGCCTTCCACGCACCGGTTGACTGCATCCGGGTTTGTCTTGCGGTTGATTAACCACGGTGCCACGTCCTCGGCGGACATGGGCTTGCCGTGCAGGTAGCCCTGGATCTGGTCGCAACCCATCGCGTGCAGCAAGCGGTGCTGGTCTTCGGTTTCCACACCTTCAGCAATCACGTCCAGGCCCAGGCTGTGGGCCAGATTGATGACGGCGCCGGCAATGGCCTGGTCTTCACGGTTGGTGCAGAGCTGCCGTACGAATGACTGGTCGACCTTGAGCACATCCAGTGGAAAGCGCTTGAGATAGGCCAGACTCGAATAACCGGTGCCAAAGTCGTCAATCGCCAGCTTCAGCCCCAGCGCCTTGAGCTGCTTGAGCACATCCAGCGTGTGTTGCAGATCCAGCATGGCTGTGCTCTCGGTGATCTCCAATTCCAGTTGGGTTGGGTTTAAACCAGTGCTGTCCAGCGTGGAGCGTACGTGCTGCAGCAGATAGGGGTCGCTGAACTGGCGCAGCGACAGGTTGACTGCCACGCGCAGCGGTGTCGCATCCGCCGGTAAGTGGGCCTGCCATTGCACGGCCTGCCTGCAGGCCTCTCGTAGGACCCATGCGCCCATCGGAACGATCTGCCCGTTGTCCTCCGCAATCGGTATAAAACGCACCGGCGAAACCAGGCCCAGTTCCGAATGGCGCCAGCGCATCAGTGCCTCAAAGCCGATCAGGCTGCTGTCGTGCGCCATGACCTGGGGCTGGAAGAAGGCGCGCAACTCCTCGCGCTCGACCGCGTGGTGCAAGTCGTTGTGCAGACGAAAGCTCGCCGACAGGTCGGACGTGGAGGAAGGCTCATGCACCACCATGCGCTGGGCCGAGCGCGCCCGCGCGGCAGACAGGGCGATATCCAGCCGTGCCAGCATGGCGTCGGGCCGCTCGCCGTCCATGGCCAGCGCGCAGGCGCCGATGGAGACGACGGGAAACTGCTCCTGCCCTTCGAGTGTGATGGGGGCAGACATGGCGTCCAGCAATGCCAGCGCCAGCACGTCCAGTGGGCGGCCGGGCGACCAACTGGGAACTAGCAAGACCAGGCGGTCTTCACCCAGGCGCGCCACGGTATGGCGGCTCTCTGCCAGGTGTTCGGACGCGTTGGCCAGCAGGGTCAGGCGCTGTGCCATCTGGCGTATCGCATCATCCAGCAGACCCACGCCCATGATCTGTGCCATTTGCGGCAAGCTGTCCAGACCCACCACCCATAGTGCAGGCCCCTGGCCCTTTTGCTCGCGCAATGCCTGGCTGAGCAGCAGCAGCAGGTGGCTACGGTTGGGCAGGCTGGTCACTGCATCAAAGTGGGCCATCTGGTGCGCTTGGCTAGCCAGTTGGCGGGCAGCAAACTGCAGCGTTGCCGCCTTGTCCAACTGCGCGCGTATGCAATCCAGCAACTCGTCGCGCTGGAAGGGCTTGGTCAGGTAGTCGTCCGCACCCAGGTTCATGCCCTCGCGCACATCGCTGCGGTCGGCCTTGGCGGTCAGCAACACGGTAGGAATATGGGCCGTGAGCGGGTCGGCGCGCAGGGCCCGTACCAGTTGGTGGCCAGACATCTCGGGCATCATGACATCGCTGAGCACAATGTCGGGCAGGTGCTGGCGCACCAGTTGCAGAGCTTCACGCCCATTGGGCGCGGCCCACACTTCGTAATCTTCCAGAGTCAGCAGGCGGGCCAGATTGGTCCGGATATCGGCTTCGTCTTCGGCGATGACGATGCGGTGGCTCATGCAACAGGTGGTTGAGCGGGCAGGTGGGCCAGCTGGGTTGCCAGCAACTGGCGCAGGTTGGCCAGGTTGAAGGGTTTGGTGACATAGCCAGTGGCCCCCTGTTGCAGGGCGGCCTCCAGTTTCTCGGGTTCGGCACTGGCCGACAAAAACACAAATGGTATGCCGCGCAAGGCGGGGTCAGCATGGGTGGCAGCCAGTACCTCAAAGCCATCCAGATGCGGCATCATCACGTCACAGAGTATGAAATCAGGCTTGTGGTTGCGAATAGCCTCCAGGCCCAGGCGCCCGTCCGCGGCCTGCAAAACCTGGTGGCCTTCCAGTACCAAAAAGCGCACCAGATTCTCGCGAATCGGAGCTTCATCATCAATGACCAGTATGCGTGCCATGTGCAGCCTCAAACAGTGGATAAATTACTGGGCGTCAGTGTGACACGAAAGCAAGTCCCCCGACCAGCTTCGCTTTCGACCGTTATACGCCCTCCGTGCAAATCCACCGAATTTTTGACAATGGCCAGGCCCAGACCGGTACCCTGGATGTTGCCCACATTGCTGGAGCGGTGGAAAGACTCGAATAAATGTGCGATCTCGTCGCTGGGGATGCCGATGCCCTGGTCCCTCACTTCAAACACCGTCTCCGCTTTGTGTCGGTAGACCTTGAAAACCACCTCGCCGCCCTGCGGTGAATACTTGATGGCATTGGACAACAGGTTGCCAAAGATATGGCCCAGTAGTTTTTCGTCGTAGACACCCCAGCCCACGCCATCCCCGAACTCCGTGCGCACCGTGCAGGGCGACTCCGGCAGCTGGGTGCGCGCTTCGTCCACCAATGCAAGGCACAACGGAACCAGATCGATCCGGTCGGGCTGGAACTCCAACATCTGCGCTTCGACTTTACCGATCAACAGCACCCGGTCCAGCATGCGGGCCATGCGCTGAACGCTGTTCTCGATGTTTTGAATCACCTCCGCCTTCTCCTGTGGGGGCATGCGGTCACTGTAGTATTTCAGCAGTTCGGCCGATGACAAGATGGTAGCCAGTGGGGTGCGGAATTCGTGGCTGGTCATGGCGACGAAACGCGAGCGTAACTCGTTGAGCTCTTTCTGGCGTTCGAGCGCATCGCGGATTTCCTGCTCAGCCTGTTTGCGCTCAGTGACGTCAAGGAAGGTCCAGATCACGCCAGAGTCGGGGTCCAGCGGGCGCACGCAGCGCCCAGCCAGATGGGCCCAAAAAAGCACTCCATTTTTTCGCTTCAGTTGCCGCTCGGCGGTGTATGTGCCCACCGTTGCCAAAGCTGCGCGAGTGGGGGAAGCGACCATTTGCCACTGCGCCTCGCTGGCGTGCACCATTTTGGACGATTGGCCTATCAGCTCTTCACGGCTATAGCCCACCATCTCGGTGAATTTGTCATTGACCCACTCATGCTCGCGGTTGCGTGACAGCACGATGCCAACCAGCGCACTGTTGAGTATGGCTTCGCGCTCGGACGATGTGCGGTGCAGCTCTTCCTCCAGCAGTTTGCGGTCGGTGATGTCGGAGTAAAAGGTCAGCGTGGCGGGTTGGCCCTCCCACGGGACAATGGTGACACCGATCTCCAACCACTGAATCTCACCGTCGGGTTGCAAAAGCCGAATTTGGTAGTGGTTGATAACGTCCTCGCCAGACAGGCGCCTGCGCCGCCGGTCCTGAACGATGGCGTGATCATCCGGGTGCACACGGTGCAGGAAACCGACCGTCAGAAAATCCTCGTGCGAAATGCGGGCAATCTCTGAGGCCCGCGCGTTGGCAAATACGATGTGCTCGCCCTGCAGCACGATCATGCCTTCGCCCACATTCTCAATAACCAGCCGGTAGCGCTCCTCGGAGCGGTGCAGCGTGTCGATCATCATCTTGCGTTGGGTGATGTCGGAGAAGAATGTCATCGTGGCCGTCTGGCCCTTCCACGGGATGACCGAGGCGTGCACTTCCAGCCACTGGACGCCGCCTTCTGGGTGCAGGCAGCGGATTTCAAACCGCTCCGGCACAGCTTCGCCATCCCTGCCTTTTCGCCGCAGTTCGGTCACATAGGAGTGGTCATCCGGGTGTATCCAGCTCAGCACACTATGGCCCACGATGGATTCCATGGGCCGGTGCAAAATCTCCAGCGCCATGCGGTTGGCATACAACACGACGCCGTTCTGGTTGATGCACATGCCTTCGCCCAGATGCTCCACCACCACGCGGTTGAAGTCTTCAGACAGCTTGATGGCCTCTTGCGCCGCACGCCGGTCCGAAATATCGCGGATAAAGGCACCAAACCCCAGGCTCTGGCCGGAGGGAAACGACCAGATCGCCAGCTCCACGGCGATCAGCGTGCCGTCGCGGCGTTGCGCCTCGACCTCAATCAGCTGGTTCAGTATGGTGGGTTGGCGCGTGGCCAAAAAGCGTTGCAAACCGGCTTCGTGTGCCGCACGGTGTGCCCGTGGAATGATCAGGTTGGACAACTTGGCGCCAATCGCTTCGGCACGACTGAAGCCCAGCATTTTTTCCGCGGCAGGGTTCCAGTCCGTCACCATGCCCTGCGTATCCATGGCCACCACGGCGTCGCGTGCCAAGCTCAGAAGGTTCAGCAAATGGCTTTCGCGCGCCTGCAGACGTTCGACCGTCTGCTGCAGGTTTTGTATGCTGGGCGCAGGTCTGGACATATCGCTACTACAGAGTTACGGTGAAGCAGGTACCTTCACCTATGGTGCTGCTGACGGTGATGGTTCCGCCATGCAATTCGACAGACTTCTTGACGATGGATAGGCCCAGGCCGGTGCCGGCAATGGCGCCCACGTTGCTGGCCCGGTGGAATGAATCGAACAGGTGGTGCAGTTCGTCGGCGGGTATGCCTATGCCCTGGTCGCTTACTTCAAAAATGGTTCGCCCCTGTTCGATACGTACCCGCATGCGGACGTCCCCCCCGGCCGGAGAGTATTTAAGAGCGTTGGACAGCAGGTTGCTGAAAATATGGCGGCACAGCTTCTCGTCGAAGCCTTGCATGCCGGGCTGCAGTTGCCAGTCCAAAACGATGACACTCTTGGCAGCGGCGTGCTGTTGGTTGGCCTCTTTGATCAACTGGTCGCACAGATCCCTGAGATCAAGAAGCTTGGGCTTGAACTCCAGCATCTCAGCCTCGGCCTTGCCGATCAACAGGATTCGGTCCAGCATCTGTGTCATGCGCTGAACGCCGGCCTCAATGGACTGCAGCATGCCATCGCGCTCAGCAGCCGATACCCGCTCGCTGTAGTAGCGCAGCAGTTCGGCAGACGACAGTATGGATGCCAGTGGCGTGCGGAATTCGTGGCTGGTCATGGCCACAAAGCGCGAACGCAGCACGTTGAGCTCGCGCTGGCGCTCGAGCGCCTGGCGGATGTCGTCTTCGGCCTGTCGGCGGGCGGTCACGTCCAGCAGGGTCCAGATCACACCGGCATCCGGGTCGTTGTCTTCCACGCAGCGACCGGCCAGTAACACCCATATTCTTTCGCCGTTCTGGCGCAAGGTGTACCGCTCGCCGTTGTAGGTGCCGTGTTTGCGCAGGCTGGCTTCGGACTTGGCCCGCTCGGCAGCAAAGGTTTCGTCGGATTCGTAAAAAATGCGCGGCGACTGGCCCATCAATTCTTCGCGTTTGAAGCCTGCCATCTCGGCGCATTTCTCATTCACCCAGACGATGCGGTCTTTCACATTGAAGCTGATGCCCACCAAGGCCGTGTTGAGCATGGCCTCGCGCTCGAACGTGGTGCGGCGCAACGCCAACTCAGACCGGTGCACGGCCTCAAACGCCTGCATGCGCGCAATGGCACCGCTGACGTGGTGGGCCACGTGGGCCAGCACCTCGGCGTCGGCCTCGGTATAGACGATCCCTGCTTCGTAGCTGCGGATAGCGAGCACGCCATCGACGTTGCCCCTAATCCGAAGTGGGACGCCAAGCCAAGCGGAAAAGCTCAGATCGCCCTGCGCCTGGGTTACCAGCCCATCGCGTTGGAGTTGGGCCAGACGGGCTTGGTCCACGCGTTGGGGCCTCTCGGTGGTGAACACAAATTCGGTCAAGCCCAGGCGCATGGGGACGTTTTCATCCTCGAAGAACATGTCGTCCGAGGGATGCACGTCATAGGGGTAGTTTTTGACGTTGCGTTCAAGGTCGATGAGGCTGATAAAGCAGCAGGGGGCCACCATCAGCTGTGCGATCAGTTCGTGCACTTTGGCACAAAAATCGTACAGCGATTCCCCCTGGGCCGCTTGCACGGCCAGTTGGTAGAAGACGCGGTACATGGCCTCGCTCTGGCGCCGCTGGCGCGTTTCGCGCTCTAACTCAATGTGGGCCACACGCAGGGCGTCGTAGGACTGTTTGCGCTCAATGGCCGTGCTGACGTGGCGCGCCACAAAGGACAGCAGGTGCACGTCAGACGCTTGGTAGGCCACGTCGGCGTCATAACTTTGCACCGTCAGCACGCCACCGATCTGGCCCTTGATGTGCAATGGCACGCCCAGCCAGCTGTTGAAGCTCAGGTCGCCGGTGGCCTCGGTGATTTCGCCGCTTTGTTGCAGCTCAACATACCGCTGTGCGCTGATCAGCTCGGCTACGCCACTGCGCAGCACAAACTCGGTCAGCCCGCGGCACATGGGCACGTCCAGCTCCTGCATGGAGTCGCCATCGCGCTCGTCCACGTAGTAGGGAAAGTTCAGCCGCCCCGGTTGCTCGCTGAGCAGACAAAGGTACAAATTTTTGGCGGGAATCAGTTCGGCCAGCAGGCGGTGCAGGGTGCCGCCAAACTCGAACAAGGTTTCGTCCGTTGTCGCACCTTCGGCGATTTGGTACAAAACCTTGTAGGTCGCACTATTGAAACCTGTTTCGTCGAATGCGTCCATGGCCAGGCTTCAGTGTGCGCGGGGGCAGGGGCTGCTTATGGGCTGCTCAGGCTCAGATGTGGAAGGCTGCCAATGCACCGACGGCCAGCCCCACGGCGCCCGCGGCAAACATGCCGTACTCGACCCATTTTTTCTTGGTCAGCAAGGCGATGGCGGCCAGTGCAATGCAGACCTGCAGCACGGTGGTGGACTGCGCCCAGCGGTGGTGCTGGTGCATTTGCTCATCGCTCTTGTGGTCCCAATCGGTGGCCTCTGCTTCCAATTTGTCGGCGCCGATCTTGATCTCGCCTTTTTCCTTTTCGTAGCGGTCTACCTTGGTCTGGTATTTGGTCTTGTCTTCTTCCTTGGTCGACAGATCACGCGACATTTCGGCCAAAGATTGCTTGGTGCTCTTGGCCTGGAAGTAATTCCACTGGTTGGAGGCTTCCGTCTTCTTGATGGCTGCGTTGTTCTTGTACAGGCCTGCATTGGCCTGGGTGGCGCCGCCCATGTAGCCAAAAATAGCCCCGATGGTGGCGATGATGGCGGTGAACATGGCGATCTGGTTGATCATGCCGCTGGTCTCATGACCGCCGTGGCCGCCGCCTTGTTGGGCGTGCTCCAGTTCGTGGTCGTGGGGGCCATGTACGTGAAATCCGTGTCCTGACATTTTTATTTTCCTTGGGGTTTGGGGTTGCGATAAGTCACGAAGCTGAAGGCCAGCCCGTTGACCGATGTGTGGGATTCCCTGTGGGTTTCTTGCCACTGTGGACCGAATTGTGGAGCATACGCGTCACCTTCAAAATCGGCATCGATTTCGGTGACCACGGCCGTATTCGCGCGCGGCAGCGTTTGCGCATAGATGTCTGCGCCACCTATCACCCAGACGTTTTCGAACTGCTCACATAAAGATAGCGCTTCATCTAGACTGGACGAGGGCTGAGCACCTATTTCGTTCCAGGCAATCTGGCGGGTGACCACTATATTGACCCGCCCGGGCAGCGGGCGAAAGCGTGGTGGGAGCGAATCCCAAGTCTTTCGGCCCATGACGACAGGGCAGCCCATGGTGGTGCGCTTGAAATGCGCCATGTCCTCGGGCAGATGCCAGGGCAGGGCTTTGTTGTGGCCGATAACGCCGTTGCGGGCTCTGGCCAAGATGATGTGTAGTTGCATGGCGCGGTTAATTTCGGGTCAAGTGCATGAGGGGCTTCGTCAGCGCTGTAGCCTCGATGGGTTCATCGGGATATTTTGGGGCTAGCGCCACTGCAGGTTTTTCACTAAAAATTGATTCAGGTGGGTGCTAAGAGCCCCGCGCTCGCCCACTTGCAGCCGCACTTGGCGTCCTATGTTGGCAAAGCCTGCGCCCAGCTCCAGCAGAAATTGGGTGATATGGGCGATCAAGTCGGTTTCCAGCTCACGCTCGGTGTGCTCTTTGGTGAGCGACAAAAAGTCAAATTTGTACGGGTCCTTGCGCATTTGGGTGGCTAGGTCCGACTGTGCGGCGGGTAGCGTCTGCTCAAAGTTGGTGATAGCCTTGCCTTCGCGCAGCCACAGGCCGCTCTCCATCTGATGGACCAGCACGCTGCGGCTCCACCCAAAGGTTTGCGTGGTTTGAACGTAATACAGTGCTTCATCGTGCTGCTTGCACTTGGCAAGAATGGCCAGGTTGTGGCCCCAGGGGATGGACAGGATGTGCGAAACAGGCTGCTGGCCAATTGGCAATGACCCCACATAGAACAAATGCCATTGCCGAATGCTTTTCAAGTCGCTGACGGAAAAGCCCTGCACATCGGGGAATTCACTGCGCAGATCAGCGCTGAGCTGTTTGATGAAACCACCGCCCCATGCGAACTGCGTTTGCTTGACCACCATGTCCGCCCCCAGCTCCCAATAGAACTGGAGCATGGCAGTGTTGACTGCGACGGCAGCTTTGAGCTGAACGTGGCGAAAGCGGGCTTTCAGCTCGCCCAGCCATTGGCGATAGTCGGCTGTGTTGGGTGTGATTTCAGAAGTCATGCAGGGCAAGCCGATGATCGATCACACAGCGACGGGAGCCTTGATAGCCGGGTGGCATTCATAACTTGTCACTTCGAAGTCTTCAAACTGGTAGTCGAAGATGCTCTCTGGCTTGCGCTTGATGTGCAGCGTGGGGTAGGGGAAGGGCGTGCGGCTCAGTTGTAGCTCGACCTGTTCGTGGTGGTTGCTGTAGATGTGGCAGTCGCCCCCGGTCCAGATGAAGTCGCCCACATCCAGATCACATTGCTGCGCCACCATGTGGGTCAGCAGCGCGTAGCTGGCAATGTTGAACGGCACCCCCAGAAAGATGTCTGCGCTGCGCTGGTACAACTGGCAGGAGAGGCGGCCCTTGCCGCCATGTTCGGTAGCCGGTGCCACATAAAACTGGAAGAAGGCGTGGCAAGGCATCAACGCCATCTTGTCCAGATCAGCCACGTTCCAGGCGCTGACGATGATGCGGCGCGAATCGGGGTTGGTCTTCAGCGTTTGGATCACTTGCGCGATCTGGTCGATATGGCCGCCATCCGGCGTGGGCCAGCTGCGCCACTGCACGCCGTAGACCGGACCCAGATCACCGTCCGGCCTGGCCCATTCGTCCCAGATGCTGACGCCGCGTTCCTTCAGCCAGTGGTTGCTGCTGGATCCGGTCAGGAACCACAACAGCTCTTGGATGATGGAGCGCAGGTGCACCTTCTTGGTGGTGACCAGCGGGAAGCCTTCGTTCAGATCAAAGCGCATCTGGTGGCCAAACACGCTGCGCGTTCCGGTGCCGGTGCGGTCGGTCTTGGCCACGCCCACGGTGTACACGTGGCGCATGAAATCTTCGTATGGGGAGCGGATGGGGTGGTTTGGGTTCATGGGGTGTTCAAAATCCCGAAATGAGGCAATCCAAGGCCGTAATCAAATCATGCCGTTGGGTGGCGACTGAGGAGTGGGGCGTTTTCAACAAGCGCGCCGGAAATGAGGCAACAGATGGTACGTCAGCACACAACTCCTGTTTGCCGACGGTGACCAGGGGTTGTAGCCCTTCAATGCGCGGCCCCATGCTGGAGAGGGTTCGCAAAGGAATAATGACGCGAGAGCCCAACTGGGCGATGTGGTCGGATTGCAGATCCAGCCAATAGGGAATGCGGCTGCGCTGGTCCACCATGGGGTTGGAGTAGATGTCGAATTGGGCCATATCGGAGCCAGCGCTTAGGCGGCAGTGCGCGCATCGAGGGGCGAGGGCGACTCGCCTTGATCGACCAGCCAATCGTTCACCTGCTGGGCGAAGGTGCCTTCGCTTTCAATACGGGCGTTGTAGCTTTCGATGGCCCCTTTGTTGCGCTCGGCCCACTGGGCGCGGTAGACGCGGCGGACTTCCTTTTCCAACAACTCATCCACCGTTTTCGACAAGTTCATGCCCAGTTGGCGCGCCTTTTCCAGCGTGGAAACAGATAACGACAGGTTGGTGGCTTTTTTGGGGGCGTTCTCAAAGTGAAGCATGGCAGTTCTCCATCAAGGCTGCGCAAAGTATATGCGTATAAATTTCCAATGGCTTGCGCTGCCGCGCTCAGCCTTGTGCCGCCAGACCCTGCAAAACCTGCCGTGTGAAGTCGTCCGCCGGGAAGAAAGTCTCCATCGCCAACTCCTGCAGCGTCACGTCCACCGGCGTGCCAAAGATGGTGATGGTGCTGATGAAGCTGAGCACGCCCTGCGGCGTCGTGAACTGGAACGGCATGACGACGCCCGGGTGTTCGCCGTCCAGATGCAGGTCGGCACCATCCGGCATCGGGTAGGTCTGCAATTCTTCCAGCAAGTCCACCAGCGTGGGGTCGGCACTGGCCGCTATCTGGTGGCGCACGCGCTCGAACAAGTGCGCACGCCATTGCGCCAGGTTCGCAATCTGCGGTGCCAAACCTTGCGGGTGCAGGCTTAGGCGCAGCACATTCATGGGTGGCTGCAACAGGGCTGCGTCCGCGACACCCGCCAGCAAATGCGGCACCACGTTGTTGGCGGCGATCAGGTTCCAGTGCCGGTCGATGGCAATAGCGGGGTAGGGTTCGTGGCTTTTTAATATCAGTTCGACAGCCTGGCGCGCGGGGCTCAGCGCGGGGTCATCCAGCGGCCGTTCTCGGTACATGGGCGCATAGCCTGCCGCCACCAGCAGTGTGTTGCGTTCACGCAGAGGAATATCCAAGCGCTCGGACAGGCGCAACACCATCTCGCGGCTGGGTACCGATCGCCCGGTCTCGACAAAACTCAGGTGGCGCGTGGAGATGGCGGCGTCCATCGCCAGGTCAAGCTGGCTCAGCCGCCGGTGCTGGCGCCAGTGGCGCAGGTGCGCGCCAAACGGTTGCGGAGCCGGGCGTGGCGTGCGGGTGGTGGGGTGCAGGCTGGTAGTGGCAGTCATGGTGCGATGGTAAAGCGTGCTGCTGCGCTACGCCCATTACCTCCCGGGTCATGGCTTTGCGGTGCCTGCATGGCCATGATTACCCCCAGACACCGCGCTGCGGCCGGGCTGCAAGGGGTGTCAGAAAGCATCCAACGCCATCAACCCAAAGGAGTTCACCGTGTCTTCATCTTCCATCGCTTCTTCTGCCATGCCATCGTTCTTCGCCTCGCCCCATTTCCTGCGCCGCGTATTGTTGGTGGATGCGGCAAGTGGTGTGGGCACCGCGCTGTTGCACTGCGAGTTTGCGGATGCGCTGGCACCGCTGCTGGGGCTGCCCACCAACCTGTTGCTGTGGTCCGGCTACGCCTTGGGCGCCTTTGTACTGTTCATTGCCTGGATCGCCAGCCGCAAGACGATTCCCGCAGGGCCGGTCTGGCTGCTGATCGCTGCCAATGCGGTGTGGGTGTTGGGGTGCGTGGGGCTCTTGGCTAGCAGTGCGGTCGCGCCCACTGTATTCGGTGAAGCATTCCTGATCGTGCAGGCGGTATTTGTGGGCGTGCTGGTGGAGCTGGAGTGGATCGGCCTGCGCAAGATCCAACCCGAACCTTCCTGGTAAACAGGGCGGTCAAATGTCGATGAAGCGCGCAATCTGGCGCAGCCGTTTGACAGGGGCCAGCTCCGCCAGCAACTCTTGTTTGTCGCCTGCCGAGACGGGCAGCAACTCGGTCCACCGGTTGGCCACCCATCCGCATTCATCGAGGCGGTAGGGCGCAAAGATTGGCAGCGCCTGGCCTGATCCGGCTTTTTGTCCATCGGCAATGAGGCGGCCCAGCATATTGGCCACTGGCTGCAACTCCGGTGGAATGGGTTCGGGCGTGTCGGTGGGCAAGTACCGCACCTCTGCGTACCAAACGCCATACGGTCCGCGCTCGTGGCCGGTCAGCTCAAAACGCAGGCCTCCCCGGCACAGCACTTGTAGCAGGGCGGGCTGCGGGGTTTGCACGTCTTGAAGATGGGCCAGCGTACCGATGCGGTGCAACTGCGGCACCTCTTCCGGCACCTGCACCTCATGGCCCTGCAACAGGGCCACCACACCAAACGGGGTGGCCTCACGCTGGCAGCGTTTGATCAGGTCGAGGTAGCGCACTTCAAAGATATTGAGGTGCAGCATGCCGTCAGGCAACAAGCCCTGGGACAAGGGGAATAGGGGAATGCGGGATGCCATCGTCGGATTCTAGGCAAAGTGCTGGTCCACAATAGTGACCACCATGCACCCCATACAAAAACTCTTTGGCTACGCCGGCCAATACCGGCGCGATATTCGTTTGGCCACCCTCTATTCCGTCCTCAACAAGTTTTTTGACATCCTGCCCGAGGTGCTGATTGGCGCAGCGGTGGATGTCGTCGTCAAGGGCGACCAGAGCTTCCTCGCAAAGCACATCCTCGTCGGCGTTGGCATCACCAGCACCTGGCAGCAGTTGTTGGTGCTGGGCGGCCTGAACGTGCTGATCTGGGGTGGCGAGTCGTTGTTTGAATACCTGTACCACCTGAAGTGGCGCGGCCTGGCGCAAGACATCCAGCACGACCTGCGGCTGGACACCTACCGCCATGTGCAGAAGCTGGAAATGGCCTATTTTGAGAACCAGCGCACTGGCAACCTGATGTCCATCCTGAACGACGACATCAACCAGATGGAGCGCTTTTTGAATGGCGGCGCCAACCAGATCATCCAGGTGTTTTGCTCGTCGCTGATGATCAGCGCGGTGTTTTTTGCGCTGCAACCCGGCATTGCGGTGATTGCGCTGCTGCCCGTGCCCGCCATTCTGTTTGGCGCCTTCTGGTTCCAGAACCGGCTGGCGCCGCGCTACACCGAGGTGCGCGAGGCGGCGGGGGACGTTGCCGCCAGGCTCAACAACAACCTGCTGGGCCTGGCCACGATCAAGGCCTTTGCCACGGAAAACGTCGAGGCCGACCACATCGCCCAGGCCAGTGACGGCTACCGTGTGGCCAATGCCCGCGCCATTCGGCTCAGCTCTGCCATCACGCCGGTAATACGCACGGCCATCCTGGCCGGTTTTACCGCCACACTGTTGTACGGCGGCTGGCTGACGATACAAGGCCAGCTGGCAGTGGGCGCCTATTCAGTGCTGGTGTTTCTGACCCAGCGCCTGCTGTGGCCGCTGACGGGCTTGGCGGACGTGGCCGACATGTACCAGCGCTCCATGTCGTCCATAGACCGTGCGATGGCGCTGCTGGGCACGCCGATCAATATCCCGTACGAGGGCCAACACTTCCCCATCGACAAGGTGAAGGGCGAACTGCGCTTTGAGCATGTGGGTTTTGCCTACGACAGCACGCCTACGTTGCAGGATATTGACCTGACCATTCCCGCCGGCAAGACAACGGCCTTTGTGGGCTCCACGGGCTCGGGCAAGTCCACGCTTGTCAAGCTGCTGCTGCGCTTTTACACCGCCCAATCCGGCCGCATTTTGCTGGACGGCCAGGCCATTGACGGCCTGAACCTGCAAGACCTGCGCCGTGCCGTGGGCTATGTGTCGCAAGACACCTTCCTGACCGACGGTACGGTGGCCGAAAACATCGCCTACGGCGCAGCCGGCGCCAGCGACGCGGCCATTGCCGAAGCGGCCCGCGCCGCGGAGTGCACCGAATTCATCAATCAGCTGCCACTGGGCTTTGCCACCCGCATCGGCGAGCGCGGCCAAAAGCTCAGCGGCGGCCAGCGCCAGCGCCTGGCCTTAGCGCGTGCCATCTTGAAGAATCCGCCGGTGCTGATACTGGACGAGGCTACCAGTGCGGTCGACAACGAGACCGAAGCCGCCATCCAGCGCTCGTTGGACGTCGTGAGTAAAGGCCGCACCACCATCGTCATCGCCCATCGCCTGTCCACCGTGCGCCAGGCCGACTGCATCCACCTGCTGGAAGCCGGGCGCATCGTGGAGAGCGGAACGCACGACGAACTGGTGGCGCGCAATGGGGGCTATGCAGCGCTGTGGCGGCTGCAGACGGGGGAGCGTTCGACCTGAGACCGTGTGCGAGCCACCCAACAGCTTCCAAGCCCGTTTACAGTTGCGTGCTATTTGCGGAGACCAACTGGATGATTAAAAATTGGTACAAAACTACCCCAAGCCACGCAATGGCCGGGATCGATATCGTGCGGATCGGCGTGGCGCTGATCATCCTTATGCACCCGTTGCACGGGTTCGCCCACCCAGAGAACATTGCGGGCTTCGGCGGCTACCTGACCTCACTGGGCTACCCATTCGGAGTGCCATTGGCATGGACCGTGTTGCTGCTGCAAACCGTGTGCAGCCTGTGCCTGATCGCCAATCTCTGGGTGATACCGGCCTGCTTGGGGCACATCTGCGTGGTCAGCTTTGGCCTGGTGCACTTCCACTTGCCCAATGGCTGGTATGTGGTGGGGGCGGGTGAGGGCGGAATGGAGTGGGCCGTTATTCTCTTGGTCTGCCTGGTGGGTGTGCTACGCGCCTACTGGCCAGGCAAGACCATTTTGTAAAATCGGGCTGTAGCCCTCGTCGGATATGCGTTAGCAGCTATTTTATTAATAGCACCCGCCCCGGGTTCATCGTGTTCTGCGGGTCCAGCGCCTGCTTGATGGCGCGCATCATGCCCAGCGCTACGGGCGATTTGTGTTGCTCCAGCTTGTCGCGCTTCAAGCTGCCCACGCCATGTTCGGCGGAGATGGAGCCTTTGAACTTATCGACCATGTCGTAGACCACGGCATTGACGCCTTTTTCATCATCGCGCAGAAAAGCTTCGGCGTCCGCCCCAGCCGGGGCTTGGACGTTGTAGTGCAGGTTGCCGTCGCCCAAGTGGCCGTAGTTGACCAGGCGGGCGCCGGGGTACGCTTGCTGCAGCAGGGCGTCCGTCTGACGCACAAACTCGGGGATGCGGGACACCGCAATCGAGATGTCGTGCTTGATGTTCAGCCCCTCTTGCGCCTGCGCCAGCGGGATGCTCTCGCGGACATGCCACAGTGCTCTAGCCTGGGTGATGCTCTCGGCCACCACCGCGTCCAGCACGCAACCGGCTTCCATGGCTACTTCCAGCAGGCGTTCAAAGCGTTCGCGGGCGTGGGCTTCGGATTCCTGGTCCGAGTTTTCCAAAACGACACAGTAGGGCGCGTCCGCCGCAGCGCCGGGCCGCCCCAAGCAAGGCACGGCCCCCTCGGGGGGAAGCGAACCACACGTAGTGGGGAGCGTGGGGGCCATGTCTTCCTGAAACGGCACGCGTTGTTGCGGAAAGTGTTTAGTCACCAGGCTGAGCGCGAATTTACCCATGACCTCAAAGCCGGTCAGCCCTGCGCTCAGGTGTTGGTGCGCCAGGCCCAGCAGTTGCACGGCCGCGTCCAGCGACGGCACGGCGGCAAAGGCCGTGAGTTGTGCAACTGGCAGCGGGTAGAGCTTCATCGTTGCACCCGTGATCACGCCCAGCGTGCCTTCGGAGCCGATCATCAAATGGCGCAAGTCGTAGCCGGTGTTGTCCTTGCGCAGGCCGGAGAGTCCGTCCCAGATCTCGCCCTGCGCGGTGACCACTTCCAGGCCCAGGCACAGCTCGCGCGTGTTGCCGTAGCGCACCACCTGCGTGCCGCCAGCATTGGTGCCCAGGTTGCCTCCAATGGTGCAGCTGCCTTCGGACGCCAGGCTCAAGGGGAACAAAAACCCGGCCTTCTCGCAGACTTCCTGCAGCGTCTGCAGCACGCACCCCGCATCCACGGTGATGGTCAGGTTGCTGCCGTCCAGCGCACGCACGGTGTTCATGCGCAGCAGGCTCAGCACGATTTGTGTGCCGCTGGCATCGGGCGTGGAACCCACCACCATGCCGGTGTTGCCGCCTTGGGGCACGATGCTGACGCCAGCTGCCGCGCAGGCCTTGACCACCGTAGCCACTTCGATGGTGGATGCAGGGCGCACCACGGCCAGTGCGCGGCCGCGTTCACGCTTACGCCAGTCCAGCTCCCAGGCGCTGAGGTCGCCTGTCGTCAAGACGTTGGCCGCGCCGACGATTTGGCGCAGTTGATCCAACAGGCTGGTGCGGCTGCTGGTGGTCATGCTTCGGGCGGTCCTTGGGTGTTCAACTGCGAATCGACCTCGGCCAATGCTTGGGCGCGGGCATTCGCCTGGCGCAGGCGCACATGGGCCGTGCAAGCCACGAACAGCGTGATGCACAGCGCAATCTCCAGCATGGCCAGGTAATTGCCGGGCGCCTTGTCGCTCCAGGCGCGCACCACGCCTTCGATGAAATACAGCCACACCACCAGGCTGACCCAGCGGTAGGTGTACATGCGGTTTTTCAGCAGACCGGCCAGCGGAATGCACAGCGGCAGGGCCTTGAGCACCAGCCAGGAGCCACCGGGCCGCAGCGGCGCCAGATAGAGTTCCCAGGCCAGGGCCAGCAGAATCAGCGCCAGCACGCTGCCCACGGCAAGCCAGCGGGTGAAATGGACGGAGAGCGTTGTGGGCGAGGAGGGGGCGGGCGTGTGCATAGTCGGTGGCATCATAGCGGCATGCAACAACTTGAACGCCTAAGAGGCTGGCTCCATGAAGTCGCCCAAATCCCCTGGCTCGACGCCATCCGCACGCTGCGTGAGCGCTTTCGCGAGGACCGCCTGGGCCTGACGGCCAGCAGCCTGACCTTCACCACCACCATTGCGCTGGTTCCCTTCATCACCGTGGCACTGGCCGTGTTCACGGCCTTTCCCATGTTTGCCAAGTTTCAGACCGTGCTGCAAAAGTGGCTGATCGAGAGCCTGGTGCCCGACAATATTTCGCGCCAGGTGCTGGGCTACCTTAACCAGTTTGCCGGCCAGGCCAGCAAGCTGGGTGTGGTGGGGCTGGCCGTGCTGCTGGGTACCGCGCTGGCCCTGGTGTTCACCATTGACCGTACGCTCAACAGCATCTGGCGCGTACGCACGCCACGGCCGTTCGCGCAGCGCTTGTTGTTCTACTGGGCCGCCATCACGCTGGGCCCGGTGCTGCTGGCGCTGAGTCTGAGCATGACGTCTTACGCAGTATCGTTTTCCCAGGGCGTTGTCAGTGGCTTGCCGGGCGCAGTGTCGCTGTTGTTGACGGCCTTGCAGTTTGTGCTGGTGGCCGCAGGCATGGCCTCCATGTTCCGCTTTGTGCCCAACACCCATGTGCGCTGGGGCCATGCGTGGATAGGCGGCATTTTTGTGTCGGGTGGCATGGAGTTGGCCAAGCGCGGCCTCACGCTCTACCTGAGCAGCGTGCCCACCTATTCGGTGGTGTACGGCGCCTTCGCCACGCTGCCGATTCTGTTGATCTGGATCTACGTGGCGTGGGTCATCGTGCTGCTGGGCGCGGCGCTGACCGCCTATTTGCCCAGCCTGCTGGCCGGTGGCACGCTGCGCCGTTTGCCGCACGGATGGCGCTTTCAACTGTCGCTGGAGGTGGTACAACAACTGGAGCGCACGCGTGTATCAGACGCCAAGGGCCTGACGCTGGAGCAACTGTGCAAGACCCTGCAGGTGGACCCCTTGCGCCTGGAGCCGCTGCTGCAAACATTGATCGGCTTCGACTGGGTCGGCCAACTGCGTGAGACGCTGCAACCTGGCGATGAAGCGCGCTATGTGCTGCTGGTAGACCCCGGTGCCACGCCGCTGGCGCCACTGCTGAGCGCATGGCTGGTGGAGCGCACCCATGAGACCGAACGCTTATGGAAAATCGGCCGCTGGCCCTCGATAACAGTGCGTGAGGTGCTATAAGTTTGTGAGCAAATGGCGATGAAACCGTATTGGACCCATTCCGACGGCATGACGTCGTGGTACCGCGTCCACGTGCGCGAAAAGAACTATTCGGTAAAGGTGACCGAGTCGCCGTTTGAAGAAGATGTGGCCGTCACCGAGGTCAAACTGGAGTGGGGTGGCGGCAACAGCGTGCCCAAGCGCATAGATGCGGGGGAAGAGTACGACAGGGTGTGTGCGGCGTTTTTTGCGGCGAAGAAGGCGGGGTAGGATGCGGATCGACGCTCAGTACATATAGAAAAACTTCCTGGATTCCCAAAGTCTTCACCAATCACTTTATCTTCAGTCAAATGAGCGCCGGCCACCTTTACGTTGTTAGCAACCCGTTCCTGGCTCCCGATTTACTAAAAATCGGGCTTACGACCCGTCTACCGAAACAACGTGCGCAATCTCTCAGCAAGAGCACATCAATTCCGGGTGCGTTTACTGTCGAGTTCAGCCTCCCGGTTAAGAATTGCAAGATCGCAGAACGTCGCCTTCACCTCTTGCTAGACGATAAACGCGTTGACAAAGGCAAGGAATTTTTCAGAGTGTCTGTTCGGGACGCAGTGTCTTCGTGCAGGGCGATAGCCACGTTTGAGGAGGAGGAGCTTCCCGTATCAGACACTTTGCTGGTACACCCGGACTTCTATTTCGCTCGAATTCAGCCACGTTTAGAGTTGCCTACGCTTAAAGCGCTAATGTTTGTCCTAGGCGCGACACAACACAACTCACTATTCGACCACGTAATACAGGAACGACTGCTTGCTGTCGATGGATTTACCTGTGCGATAGACCTAGCCAAGTTTCGGAAAAGTCACGTGCGATCTGCCACAGTCGTACTCAGGCGGCTATCGGATGCTGCTCTCGGTCTCTCCTATCCGGTCGCAAATGGCGGTACGCCCATGCAATTGTTCGACAAGTTTATTTACTCCAACGGTCACGCCGCGTGGATATTCACCCCGAGCTTTCGCAGACTATTTATGAATCCAAATTGAGATGCGTTGTTGCAGGGCTTTCAGAGCCCGGCGTTTGTCCCGCATGATTGGGTCCTGGGCACTATCGTCCTATACCCAACCGGTTTGAACTCGCCTCAGCCCACACAATTGACCTTCAAATTTCCTTAGCCCGCGCATTGCTGGCCATCACGCTGTCCCGCGCCAGCGCCTCTCCAGCCTGCACTGCCGCAATCCATTTCTCCGTGCTGACCACGGCCGCAAAGTTGGATTCAAATACCACGCTGAACACGCGGTGGATCTCCTCAGCGGTAGCACGCCCGGCAGCATTGGCGTAGGGCACGGCTCCGGTTGCATCCGACAAAAATTCCGCACTCAGGCCCATGTGGCGCGCCTCGTACAGCGTGGCGGCATTGCAGTTGTGTGTCATATAGCCCACCACACTTAGCGTGTCGATGCCGCGCTCGGCGAGCCATGCGGCCAGGCCTGTATTGGTGAAGGCGCTGGGCAGCGTTTTGTGGACCAGTAGATCGTGCGGGCGGCTGGCGACTACGTTGTGGATCTTCCAGCCCTGGGTGTCGATGCCGAAGCTGTCTTCTTGCACCACGACGATGGGTATGCCCGCCGCGTGTGCTGCGTCCATGGCCTGGCCAATGCGCACCAGAGAATCTTGCACCGGTGGGTATTCGATCAGCAGCGGGCCGTCGGCATAGATGTTTTGCACGTCGACGACGATCAGGGCGCGGCGGGGGGGATTGGCGGTGGTGTTGGTCATGGTCATTTCCTCGGTTTTTTGGGGGGCCGGCAACAGCGCCGGGGTCCATGGGGTGAATTGTTCCGCCGCAGCCTTTTTTTGAACAGTGGCCCGATTGACAATATTCGATAGAATCGGGCCATGCCACGTAAAACACCTACCCTGCAAGAGCGCAGTGCCTCCACCGTCGCCGTGCTCGCCTTTGACAACATCAGTCTTTTCCACCTGTCCGTTCCCTGCCTGGTGTTTGGAGAGAACGGGTCCGACGCAGGCATGCCGCCATTGACGCTCAAGGTCTGCGCCGCAGAGCCGGGCCCGCTGCGCAGCACGGCTGGCGTTGGCGTGGATGCGCCCTTTGGCTTGGACGATCTGGATGACGCGGGCACAGTCATCGTGCCATCCTGGCGCGACCCGGCGCAGCCCGCACCACAGCCCATGCTAGACGCACTGCGCAAGGCCCACGCAGGCGGTGCGCGCATCGTGGGCCTGTGCCTGGGGGCCTTTGTGCTGGCCGACGCAGGCCTGCTCGACGGCCGCAGCGCGACCACACATTGGCTGCGTGCCGATCAATTTGCGCAGCGCTACCCGGCCGTTGGTTTGGACCGCGACGTGTTGTATGTGGACGAAGGCGATGTGGTGACATCCGCAGGAACCGCCGCGGGGCTGGACTGTTGCCTGCACCTGCTGCGCAGCGACTGGGGCGCCGAAGTGGCTAGCCGCGTGGCGCGGCGCATGGTATTGGCACCGCACCGCCAGGGCGGGCAGGCCCAGTTCATACAGCAGTCGCTGGCGGTATCCGGCGCGGGGCACCGACTATCCAAGGTGTTGGACGGCGTGCTGGCTACGTTGGACCAGCCGCATAGCCTGGACGACCTCGCGGCGCGTGCAGCCATGGGGCGGCGCACCTTCACGCGCCACTTCCACCAACTCACCGGTAGTACGGTGGGCCAATGGCTGCTGAACCAACGTCTGGCGCTGGCCCAGCGTCTGTTGGAGACGACGGACCGGTCCATAGATGCAGTGGCCGCCGATGCGGGCCTGGGCACGGCGGCTTCGATGCGCCAGCATTTTGCTGCCACGTTTAACACCTCGCCATCGGCCTATCGACGGCAATTTGGCCAGCACGCTGCTTGACACCGCCCCGTGGCGTACGAGGCGGCTCGCTGAGCCTGCTCCTAACTCGTCTCAACCGCCGCAGGTCTGAAGCGGCTGGGGTTGGCCCCCGCGACCCGCCGCATCAAGCGCCGCAGTGCGGTGGCATCCTGGTAACCCACCGCTGCGGCCAGCTGTTCCACGGTCATGCGGCTGGATGCCAATAACGCCCGCGCACGCCGCTGCTTGACGCTTTGCACCAGTGCCAACGTGCTTTTGCCCGTGGCCTTTTGCACATGCCGCGACAGTGTGCGCTCGGACATGCAAAACTCCTGCGCCAGTTCGCCGATCTTGGGTGGCGAGGGCAGTGCCGCTTCTATGCGCGCGGCCAGGCGGCCAATCAGATCGTCGCCGTTGGAGAATGCCTCAGGCACGATGAACGGTGCCTGGGCCTCGCGGCCATCCAGCAGCAGCACGCGTGAGATGGCGTCCACCAACGCCGAGCCACACAGCTTGCGCAGCAGGTGCAGCATCAGGTCGGTCTGAGCAAAAGCGGCGCCCGCGGTGACGACCGCACCGTGGTCGCAGACCATGCGATGCGCATCAACATGGCAACCGGGCTCGACGCGCTTGAGTTCAGGTGCAAGCCACCAGGTAGTGGTCACGCGTTTGTCTTTTAGCAACCCTGCGGCCTGCAGCATAAAAACCCCGGAGCACGACGCGGCTACGGTGCCACCAGCCTGAGCGTGTTTGCGCAAGGCCGCTATGGCAGAACAGGCGTCATCCATGGCGAAGCGTTGTGCTATCGCCAATGGCTTGTCCAAGCCCAGGCCAGGGACGACCCACACCGAGGTGTCGGTCGCATGACGCCTTGGCAGTCGGGCCGTATCGACGCTGATGCCGCTTTGCAAGGCAACCGTGCCGCCATCTATCGAGCAGACGCGCCAAGTGGGCGCGGCAACACCATGGTGCGGCGCCAGCCTGGCGGCCGTGGAGAGTATGTCTAGCGAAGCCGCAACGCTGCTGGAATAGGCGCCTTCTAAAACCAGAATGGTGAAATCGTACATTGGCTGAATAGTCCCTAAAACAGTCTAAACAGACACTTCTATTGTGAGCCTTGCGATGCTGCAATACAAGCTCTATTCCACAACCACCCGGAGCGCAGTACATGCCCAATATCGTTTTGAAGATTCCCAAAAACGCTTTCCCCGGCGCGCAACGCGCAGCCCTGGTCCAAGGCATCAACGAGGCTGCCGCGGTGGCAGAGGGCATGTCGAATGACCCGCGTAAGCGTTTTCTGTGCTGGGTGCTGGTCGATGAAGTGGAGTCCGGCCATTGGACCTGTGGCGGCGCGGATGTAACCAGCACCTTCTTACCTTGCCTGGCCATCGTGCACGTTCCCGATGGTGTGTTGGACGACGGCGCGCGTGCGCGTTATGCGCAGCTTTTGCAATCGGCGTTTCAAGCGGCCATGCCTGAGGATGACAAGCGCCAACTGACCACGTCCGTCATGTTCAATGCGGTGACTGATGGCACTTGGGCTGTCAACGGTGCCGTCTGGGGTTTGCCGCAGTTTACCAAGGCGGCGGGTTATGCCCATTTGCAAAATTTGGTGGAATCCACGCAATAAGGAGCAGCACAATGTCTACACACAACTTGCAAGAGAACGACGCACTGTCAGATTTCGATCCACGTGACATCACACTGGATGGCGTAAGCAAGAAAGTCTACGTGGCCGGCAGCGGCCCGGCCGTTATTGTGATGACCGAGATGCCGGGTATCAGCCCCCAAGTGGCGCGCTTTGCCCGTTGGGTGCGCGATGCGGGTTTTACGGTCTACATGCCGTCGCTGTTTGGCACAGATGGCGCTGTGCCTGATGCAAAGGAGGGCATGGCCGTGCTGCAGCGGGCCTGTATCAGCGGAGAGTTCCGCGCGCTGCAGCGCAACCAGACCAGCCCGGTGACGCAGTGGTTGCGCACGCTGGCCCGGCTGGCGCACCAGCAGTGCGGTGGCCCCGGCGTGGGGGCGATTGGCATGTGTTTCACCGGCAACTTTGCACTGACCATGATGCTGGAGTCTTCTGTATTGGCACCCGTGCTGTCGCAGCCCTCGCTGCCGTTCAACGATCCGGCAGGCCTGGAGATTGCACCCGAAGATCTGGCCGCGGTGCGCCAGCGCCTGGACCGCGACAACCTGACCGTGATGGCCTACCGCTTCGCGGGCGACAAGTTTTGCAAGGCAGAGCGCTTTGCGGCCTACCAGGCTGCCTTGGGTGACCGCTTCGTGGCGCGTGTGTTGCCCGATAGTGCAGCGCAGCGCGAGGGCTTGTCACCATTCTTCGAGCATGTGGTGGCCAGCCCGCACAGTGTGGTGACAGCCCATCTGATTGACGAAGCGGGGCAGCCGACCATTGCCGCTCGGGACGAAATCTTGGCTTTCTTCGCGCGACGGCTTTTCGTTTAAAGCATCACATCACATGGTGGCGGGTGTGGGCCGTGTGTTGTGCAGGCTGTACTTGGCAATTAAGCGCTCGCGCCGTTTCGGATCAAAGTTGATCCGGCTCGGATCCCGGTTCACCGCGGCCAGCAGGCGTTTGTCCATGACGGCAAACCACAGCGGTGGCACATAGGCCAAAGGGAACATGCCAAAGTAGCCATTGGGCAGCTGCGGTGCTTCTTCAAAATGCCGCAGCGACTGAAAACGCCGCAGTGGGTGGGCGTGGTGGTCTGAGTGGCGTTGCAGGTGGAACGTGGCCCAGTTGGAGAACACATGGTTGCTGTTCCATGAGTGCTGTGGTTTGCACGGCTCGTACCGACCCTGTGCATTCTTTTGGCGCAGCAGGCCGTAATGCTCAATGTAGTTGGCCGAGGTGAGTTGAAAGTTGGACCACAATGCTGCAGGCACCAAAAACCACAGGACGCCCGCACCCAGCCATACGCACAAGGCGCTCCACAGCAAGACCGTAATCAGTGCGGGTTGCAATATCTCGTTGTGCCACGACCAGAAGGCCTGGCCGTCCACCCGCATGCGCTCCCGTTCCAACGTCCACGCGCGGCGAAAAGCGCCGGGCATTTCCCGCCACACAAACCGCCAAATGGATTCGCCCATGCGCGACGAGGCGGGGTCTTCGGGCGTGGCCACATCGCGGTGGTGTCCGCGGTTGTGTTCAACGGTAAAGTGCCCGTAGAACGTGGGCGCCAGGATGAGCTTGGCCAGCCAGCGCTCCAGTGGCGCACGTTTGTGGCCGATTTCATGGCCCAGGTTGATGCAAAACCCGCCAACACCGCCGGTGGAGATGATCAGGCCCAGCATGCCAAGCCAAGTCAGCGGCGCCGTTTGACTGAACCATGCCGCGTAGATAAAGGCGCCCCACAGCAGGGGCACCAAAGCAAAGGTCACACGTCGGTAGTACGGGTCGGCCTCCAGGGTCGGCACGGCTGATTCCGGCGGGTTGCTGGTGTCGGTTCCCAGTAAAAGGTCGAGCAGTGGGGCGACCAGATAGGTGAACACCACCGGTATCCACAGCATGGCGGTGAGAGGGTGCCATTGCCACAACAGAGGGCCTGCGGCGATGGACAGCGGGACCAGTAGCGACACAATCCAGGCCAGGCGTTTGTTGTCCCGGTAGGGCGCGGCTGAGCCGTCAGGCGGCGGGCGAGCGGACAGGGCGTGGGGCATATTCGGGGTCTCCTTTTGGCCACCGCACCCGACGTGCGGTAGCGCCTTGCTGCACAGTGTGACCCGCCTGGCTGTGGGTAACCACCGATGCAGTGGCCAGCAAATCGTCATAAAGTGCCAAATTATGGTTTCCCCTAGTCCCGTCTCAGCCGGCCGCTCCGGCGTCCACCCGGTGTACGCACGGCTATTGCGCATGCTGCTGGAGAGGGCTGACGTGGACAGCGGCCGGGTACTGGCCAGTGCCCATTTGCAATGGGACACTCTGGTGCGCGACGAGACCCGGCTGGAGGCCGACACCGTGGTGTGCCTGGTGCAATCGGCCGTAGCCGCAACCGGCAAACCTTGGTTGGGGCTGGACTTGGGCTGGCAGGCGCCCATCTCGGCGCATGGCGATTTGGCCTACGCGGCCGTCACGGCCCCTGATCTGGGCGCTGCTTTAGCTGTGCTGGCGCGTTACGGCGTGCTGCGGGATGACACCTTCGCCTGGACCTTGAACGGCAATGCCCAGGGCGCCACGCTGCAAGCGGTGCGCCGCACGGACTGGGGCGCTGCCAATGCCTTTGTCATGGACACCGTGGTGGCCGCCTTTTTGCGGGTCATAGAAGCCTCGGTCGGCCAATGGCCGGATGGCGTGCGGTTGGACCTTCCCATCCCCAAGCCACCGTGGGCCGCACAGTACGCGCGCGTTGCACCCATGGAGGTGCGTTTTGCGCAGCCCGCCTTGGCGTTCACCTTTGCGCGCGCCACGCTGGCGCTGCCGTGCATAGGTGCCGACGCACAGGCCCATGCCAACGCCTGCCGCGCCTGTGAGGCAGCGATTTCGGCCATCGCGTCGATCAGTTACACCCAAAAGGTGGTGCGTGCGCTGGCGACGGCTGCTGCGGGCAGTTACCCGCAACTGGATGCGGTAGCAGCGCGGTGCGGCGTATCAACCCGCACACTGATGCGCCAGCTGCGCGCCGAAGGTGCTTCATTCCAGGCATTGCTGGATGCAGACCGCAAGGCGCGCGCGCAATGGCTTTTGCGGCAGAGGGGCCTGAGTGTGGAGGAGGTGGCCGCGCAGTTGGGCTATGCAGACACGTCCAACTTCAGCCGCACCGTGCGCCGGTGGTTTGGCGTAACACCGCGTGCGCTGCGCCAGGCGCCGCCAGCCTGATCCGGCTACGATCGGGGGCTTTTCGCAAACCGATGGATTCCGCAGTCATGGCCCCTACGCACTTCACCCAGTTGATCAACCGAGCGCCGGTATTGGTTCGGCGTGTTTTTGCCATTTGCCTTGCCGCAACGATGGTGTCTGCGACGTCATTCGCGGCTGAGCCTGTCAATGCCGAAGCGACCGCCAAAACGGTGTCTCAGCCAGAGGGGTATGGCTCCCACGGCATGGCCGTGTTTGGCGGGCGCGATGGCTTGTATGCCTCGCACCTGCCCATGTTCCATGCGCCGCACGACGCCCAGGTTCTGCTGCGTTTTCACTTGGCAGATGCCGGTGTGGATGCCAGCTTGCGGGCCCGTCTGGCACTGCGGCCGCAGTTGTGGACGCTGGACCCCGAGTCGTTTGACCTGCACCGCCTGCAGCCCGGCAACCCCGAGCCGTTGAAGCAATTTAGCGCTCGTTTCGTGCAAGGCCACTTCGAGCGGGGTGGTGAAGAGCGTTTTGCCGGGCAGACCGTGGTGATTGACGAAGTGCTGCTGTTCAAGCCGCTGGATTTCAAACCCGCCAGCGAAGGCACGGTGCCACACAGCGCGGGCCGCTACCTGCTGCTGGGCTCGGGGCGCGAGTATTTTGCGGTGAAAGAGATTGACCGTCGGCCGGACTTTGACGCCATCGTGGCGATGAAGCCCCTGCCATCGTCCAAGCGGCCGGTGGGGGAGCACACGACCATCATCCAGCCCTTCACCTTGCCCACTGACGAGCTGAAGGCGCCCACGCGCCCCGCACTGCAGGCGGCTCTGCAAGGCCGCGTTGGCCGCACGCTGCAGGTCGGCAAGACTCTGTACTTCGAGACCGAAGACCTGAAGTAAAAAAGCCTAACCCGCAGTGGCCAGAAAATCGCGAATCGCAAACAGCGTCTCGTCTGGCGTCTCGCTCATCTGGTGGTGGCCGACCGCCAGGCTAACCACCTGCACTGCCTTGCCGCTGGCTTTGGCCTTGGCGATCAGTGGTTGCGCCGCCTTGGCCGCAGTCATCTGGTCCTGTACACCCAGCACAAATAACACGGGGCAGGTGATGACTTCCATCGCCGCGTCGCCATTGGCATAGCGGTCACAGGCGACAAAACCCCGGTGGAACACGTTGACCTTGGTATTGCTGGCCAGCACACGCCGCCCCAGTGCCATGCTGGCGCCAAACACCCAGGTGCCTGGCCCCAGCGCCGATGGCGGCGCGGCCAGCGTGCTGCGTGAGAACACGTTGATCATGTTCAGCGCCTTCAGCGGTTCGTTCAACGAGGTCTCGATCAGCACCGGCGACACCTTCATCGGGAAGGCCGTGCCGACCAGGACCAGGTGGCTCACACGCTCCTTGAGGCGTGACGCAGCCTCCAGCGCAATCAGCGAGCCCCAGCTATGGCCCACCAACGCGGCCCGCGCAACACCCGCCGCATCCAGCAGCGCGGCGATGAAGTCCGCGGCTTCTTCCACGGTGGACGGTGCCTCGCCCGCGCTGCGGCAGTGGCCGGGCAGGTCGACCGCCAGTACGTTGTAGCCGTGGTTGGCCAGGTAGCGGCTTTGCAGAATCCACACGCTGTGGTCATTGAGCACGCCGTGGATGAAAACGACCGTGGGCTTGGCCGCGTCCAGGGTCTTGCCGCCGGTGTAGCAATAGGTTTGGGCGTTGTTGACGGTGAAGTACATATTCGTGCTTTTCAGGAATGTCTTAAGGAAAATTGGCCGGTAGCCCTCGTCGAATATACGTATACCGCTATGAAATGCATAGCGTATCGCGGGTGGAGCATGGCTGGGCTCATGCCTTCTGCGCCGCTTTCAACGCCCACTTGAGGTCATCGATCAGGTCGTCGGCGTCTTCCAGCCCGATGGAAAGGCGGATCGTGCCCTGGGTAATACCGGCGCCCACCAACGCTTCGTCCGTCATGCGGAAATGGGTAGTGCTGGCCGGATGTATCACCAGGCTGCGGCAATCTCCCACATTGGCCAGGTGGCTGAACACCTTCAGCGTCTCAATAAATTTCTTGCCCTGTTCGCGGTTGCCCTTGAGGTCGAAGCTGAACACCGAGCCCGCGCCGCGCGGCAACAGCTTTTGCGCCAACGCGTGGCTGGGGTGGCTCTCCAGCAGCGGGTGGCCGACGCGGCCGACAAAGGGCTGGCTGGCTAGGAACTGCACCACCTTGGTGGTGTTGTCCGTGTGGCGTGCCATGCGCAGGCCCAAGGTTTCGACGCCCTGCAAAATCAGCCACGCGGTGTGCGGGCTCATGCAGGCGCCAAAGTCGCGCAGGCCTTCGCGACGCGCGCGCAGCAGGAAGGCGCCCACCGTGCTTTCCTCGCTGAAGTTCATGTTGTGGAAGCCCTCATACGGTGCCGCCAGCTCTGCGAACTTGCCGGACTGCGCATAGGCCTTGGCCCAGTCAAAGCTGCCGCCATCGACGACGATCCCGCCGACCACAGTGCCATGGCCGGACAGAAACTTGGTGGCCGAGTGGTAGACCAGATCGGCACCCAGCTCCAGCGGTTTCATCAGCCAGGGGGAGGTGAGGGTGGAGTCCACCAGCAGCGGCACACCGGCCTCGTTCGCGATTGCCGAGACGGTGGGAATGTCCAGCACATCCAGCCCGGGGTTGCCCACCGTCTCGCCAAACAACAGCTTGGTATTGGGGCGGGTGGCGGCCTTCCAGCCGTCCATGTCGCCGGGTTTGACGAATGTGGTGTCAATGCCAAAGCGGCGCATCGTGTAATGCAGCAGGTTTTGCGAGCCGCCATACAGCGCCGTGCTGGCCACGATGTGCGAGCCCGCGCCCATCAGCGTCGCAATGCTAAGGTGCAGCGCCGCCTGGCCGCTGGCCGTGGTGATGGCGCCTATGCCGCCTTCGAGTGCCGCCACGCGCTGCTCTAGCACTGCATTGGTCGGGTTGCTGATGCGGCTGTAGACGTGGCCCGCACGTTCCAGGTTGAACAGCGACTGCGCGTGCTCGCTGGACTCGAATACGAACGAGGTGGTCAGGTGGATGGGCGTGGCGCGGGCGCCTGTGGTGGGGTCGGGCGAGGCGCCTGCATGCAGGGCCAGGGTATCGAAACCGGGGTCGGCGTAGCCGGGCATAAAGGTCCTTAATCGGTTGAGAACAAAGCGCATGGTCTGTCCCGCAAGGGTCAGAGCTGGCAATGTGCAATTGGAACTTGCCGATTGTGGGCTATATTTGGGTGAGATTCTTCACCTAAGCGGCACTGGAAAACACCATGAAAGTTAGCGATATCCTGCGCGTCAAGGGCGGCACGCTTTACACCACCACACCGGAAGACTCGCTGGCCGACGCGGCGCAGTTGATGGCCGACAAAGACATCGGTTCGCTGGTCGTCATTGCGCACGGGTTAGTGGTGGGCATGTTGTCCTTCCGCGAGGTGATCCAGGCCACTGTCAAAAACGGCGGATCGTTCGGCACCACCTCCGTCTACCGCGCCATGGATTCCGGCCCGCTGATCTGCACCATGGAAACCGAACTGGACGAAGTGCGCCGCATGATGTTGGAGCGCCATGCCCGCTATATGCCGGTCATCAACAACCGCATGCTGATGGGCGTGATCAGCTTCTACGACGTGGCGAAGGCCGTGGTAGACAGCCAGAATTTCGAGAACAAAATGCTCAAGGCGTATATCCGCGACTGGCCTGAAGGTGGAGGCGAAGCCGCCAAAGGCTAGCAAATTGAGGTGGCATCCCTGGGCTGTGCTGACGGCAACCCGTCTGCTTTTACCGACAGTGCAAGCCCATGATTTATCAGCGTTATTGCTTTCTCCCCGATTCGGTTGTCGGTGAACTCCGACATATGGGCGCATCGGAGTGCAATAGATATGTTGATTTTGTTGAATATTTTCTCTGGCACGGATCTTGGGTTTACAGAGCCGCCGAGACCGGACTTGGGCGCGACAAATATTGAACCTGTCGTCAAACGCCACCGACTTATGTTGGCAAATTTACGAAATACCTTCACAAGGAAATGAAAATGACTTCTCAATTTAAAAAATTAACGTTGGCGCTGCTGTGCTTCACAGCCGCGGGTTCCGCTATGGCGGCAGGCGCGATCCTGGGCGTTACCGCCAGCCCCGCTAAAGTCAACATGGGCGGCACTATTTCATTCACGATTGCAGGCGCAGGCGACACCTGCGGCTTCAAATCGACCTGGGATCACCTGGGACCCTGGCTCACCAACGGCGGCGGCTATCTCAACTTTGAAATGACGGCACCGTCCAGCCAGGATGTCGCGCATATGAAAAACAAGCCTAACGGTGGTGCCAAGATGGATCAAAAATTTGTCACTGCCGGAACTTATATTTTGACCATCAGCGGTATGGCACAAGGCCAACCGTTCCCGGCGGATGCCTGTTCCGGCACGGCAACCACCACAGTTGAAGTTATTGACCCCAATGCCATTGTTACCGTGCCATTGACGCTAAAGCCTGTACACGCAACGCGGCCGTCCATTGTGCTGCCACCCCTCACCACGGCATCACAACCTGTAAAGCCACGCTAATTGCCGCCTGACTGGCATCAAAAAAACAGTATGCAGGCTACGCTGTGGCAATGTCATGAATTGTGGATAGCTCAATAGGTAACCGGTGATGCCCAATCTTTCCTTCAAGCGGACGCGCCTTCGGCACGCTGCTTAAGTCAAACCCAAAGCGCAAAAATTGATCGGTCGAACGACTGCCGTCTGGAATTTTAGATGTCGGCTTTGGGTCTGAACCGGAAATTGACTTCACCCCATCAAGCCACGCCGTGCGCCTTGCGCGAAGTGCTGGCGTGAAGACCCCGCCCGACTACAAAGGCTAAGCAGGATCAGCGGGTAGACAGTGCCAAGCTGGTCGACCTGCCCCCCACATTGAACACCGAGACCAGTTCCGCCAGATGCTGGGCCTGGTCGCGCATAGCGGTGGCGGCAGCGGCGGACTCTTCCACCAGGGCGGCGTTCTGCTGCGTCATCTGGTCCAGATTGCCCACTGCCTGGTTCACCTGGCTGATGCCATCGCGCTGTTCGTTGGATGCCGCCGTGATCTCGCCGATCAATTGGCTGACCCGCTGCACGCTGCTGACAATCTCGCCCATGGTCGCACCGGCCTGCTCCACCTGACGGGAGCCGGTCTCCACCGTTTCGACTGAGGTGTTGATCAAGGACTTGATCTCCTTGGCCGCTTCGGCAGAACGCCCGGCCAGCGACCGCACTTCGCTGGCCACCACGGCGAAGCCCCGTCCTTGCTCGCCGGCGCGGGCTGCTTCCACCGCAGCGTTCAGGGCCAGGATATTGGTCTGGAAGGCAATGCCGTCGATGACGCTGATGATGTCGCCGATCTTGCGCGAGGACGTGGTGATGTGCTGCATGCTCTGCACCACTTGGCCCACCATTTCGCCGCCGCGCGCCGCCACTTTGGCCGCCGTGGCGGCAAGGTCGTTGGCCTGGCGGGCGGTATCGGCCGACTGGTTTACGGTGCTGGTGAGCTGCTCCATGCTGGCGGCGGTTTGCTGCAGATTGGAGGCGGTTTGCTCGGTGCGGGCGCTCAGGTCGTTGTTGCCCGTGGCGATCTCGCTGGAGGCGTTGGACACCGACTCTACGCCGCTGCGCACCTGGGACACCAGCTCGCGCAGCTTGGCCACCATGTCGGACTGGGCCCGCATCAGCACACCGAATTCGTCCTTGCGGTCATCCCGCGCTTCCTGGGTCAGGTCGCCGTCGGCAATGGCCTGTGCCACGGATACGGCCTGGCCCAGCGGCTGCGTGATGGAGCGCACCAGCACCAAGCACATGAAAATGCCCAGCGCAAACACCACAGCGACGGCCACCAGCGCGATGACGATCAGATTCTTGCGCACCTCTTCCAGCGAAGCACGGGCGGCGTCACGCTGCTGCTCCTGGGTGGTCACAAACTTGTCAATGGCCACCAGGTAAGCATCGGCCAGCGGCCGGTATTCCTTGTCCAGAAAGGCCTGCTTGGCCGCGGCATCATCGGAGGCCTTGGTAGCCTTGGCCTTGTCGCCCATGCCGCGGATTTCAGCACGCGTTTTGGCCACATAGGCCATGGCGTCCTTGTCCATTTGCGAGGTTGCACCCTTGGTGACCTCTTCCTGCACGGGGGTGATGCGCGCGGTTAGCGCGGCAACCTTGGTGTCATAGTCCTTGCGAAGCGCGTCGTCGGTGGTGACTATGCTGCCCATGGACAGGGTGACGGCCAACTCTGCAAGGCCACGCCAGCGCACGGCGGTGGTGATGGCATCCTCGTACTTGGCTACCACCTGCATAGTGGAATCGGTCGCCGAGCGGGAGCGCAATTGTGTAAAGGTGGCCGCAGCCACCATTAGTGCCAGCAGGCCCATTACCACCAACCACAGCTTGTGCGCCACGCGCAGGTTGTTGAATGTCATAGCGTCTCCTTTGTGCAAAGAAAAAGCGGCCTCAGGGCAGGTAGCTGGGCCGATAGTAGTAGAAATTGGCTGCCGTGTGTGGGGTCGTGCGGCCGGTCAGGGATAATCCCTAGCATGAGCGGCAATACCTTCGGAACCCTATTCGCAGTCACCAACTTTGGTGAATCCCACGGCCCAGCCATCGGCTGCGTGATTGACGGCTGCCCACCAGGCATGGCGCTCAGCGAGGCAGACATCCAGCGCGACCTGGACCGCCGCCGCCCCGGTACCAGCCGCCATGTCACCCAGCGCAATGAACCGGACGCGGTGCAGATACTGAGCGGCGTCTATGAAGGCAGGACCACCGGCACCCCCATTGCGCTGTTGATCCAGAACACCGACCAGCGCAGCAAGGACTACGGCAACATCCTGGAATCGTTCCGCCCCGGGCATGCCGATTACAGCTACTTCCAGAAATACGGCATCCGCGACCCGCGTGGCGGTGGCCGCTCCAGCGCCCGGCTGACCGCGCCCATGGTGGCCGCTGGTGCCGTGGCCAAGAAATGGTTGTTCGAGAAATATGGCACTGAGTTTCGCGGTTGCATGACGCAGATTGGTGACGCGGTCATTCCGTTCGAAGCGTGGGACCACGTACCCAACAACCCGTTCTTCGCACCGGTGGCCGATGTGGAGTCGCTGGAGGACTACATGGACGCGCTGCGCAAGGCCGGCGACTCGTGCGGCGCGCGCATCCGCGTCAGTGCCTCCCGCGTGCCGGTGGGCCTGGGCGAGCCGCTGTTTGACAAGATGGACTCCGACATTGCCTACGCGATGATGGGCATCAACGCGGTGAAGGGCGTGGAGATTGGCGCCGGGTTTGCCAGCGTGGCGCAGCGCGGTACCACGCATGGTGACTCACTCACGCCCAATGGTTTTGCGACCAACAACTCGGGTGGGGTGTTGGGTGGCATCTCTACAGGCCAGGATCTGGAGGTCAGCATCGCCATCAAACCCACCAGCTCCATCATCACGCCACGCGATTCCATTGACGTGGCCGGCAATGCCACCCAGGTGATTACCAAAGGCCGCCATGACCCCTGCGTGGGCATACGCGCTACCCCCATTGCCGAGGCCATGCTGGCCTTGGTGGTCATGGAGCATGCGCTGCGCAACCGGGCACAGTGTGGCGATGTGGTTCCTGCGCTGACACCTATTCCAGCGCAGGTCCCTCCGGATAGGCATTGAGGAAAAATCGCTCTAGCCCTCGTGCGATATGCATGAGCAGCTATTAAACTAATAGCATCTACTGCCTGCTCATTGAAAGCCACTGACCATGAAAACCGTGTTTGTCCTGAATGGCCCGAACCTGAACCTGCTGGGCACGCGCGAGCCTCAGGTCTATGGCTCGCAAACGCTGGACGACGTGCAGGCTCTGTGCAAGGGGGCTTGCACAGCGCATGGCTTCGCGCTGGATTTTCGCCAGACCAATTCTGAGGGCACGTTGGTGGATTGGCTTCACGAGGCCGGGCGCATGCAGGCCGCGGGCACGCTGGCCGGTGTGGTCCTGAACGCCGGGGCCTACACCCACACCAGCGTCGCCTTGCACGATGCGATCAAGGGAACTGGCATTGCGCTGATCGAGCTGCACATTAGCAACGTCCATGCCCGCGAGGCGTTTCGCCACCACTCCTGCATTTCCCCGGCGGCCAAGGCCGTCATGGCCGGTTTTGGCGTCAATGGCTACGCGTTGGCCATCGCGGGATTGGCGGGGCTGGTGGTAGCGCAGTAAACATACAACACGTGCGATTGATTTTTTCTGGCGACGGGCATTGCTGCGCATAAACCTTCGATGATGGAGTTGCCCTACCAAGCCGGGTTTCGACAGGCTTATTTTGCATACACAGCGTGTGCCAACAGATCGATAACAGCAGGAGCCAAAGACATGAGATTTTTCCACCTTTTTAAGGTTTTGATTAGCACCGCAGTGTTGGGTTTGATGATGTCCACGGCGACCCATGCAGCGGATCAGGGTACTGCTGCGGAGGCGGAAGCCATGGTTAAGAAGGCGGTGGCGTACATCAAGACAAATGGCCCCGAAAAAGCCTACGAAGAGTTCACCAACGGCAAATCCTTCAAGGACCGTGATCTCTACATCATCGTTTACGACCTGAACGGCAAAAACCTGGCCCAGGGCGCAAATCCCAAGCTGGTGGGCAAAGATCTGATTGGCTTGAAAGACCCCGATGGCAAGCCGCTGATTCAAATGTTCGTGGATTTGGCCAAAGCCAAGGGCAAAGGCTGGGTTGAGGGCTACAAATTTTTGAACCCCGTTTCCCAGAAAATTGAGGGTAAAGCCATGTATCTGGAGCGCGTGGGTGAGACGCTAGTGGGTTGCGGTATTTACAAGAGCTAACGGGCAAATGCGGGTTCCAAAGAGTAGAACGTGGCGGGCCTGCGAACAACAACTTTGTTACCACAAGCTTTTTTTTTGGGTTTAAATGGCGTTGCCGTAACCCCAGTCCCTATCCGGCATCCTGCGGGTAATGTGCGGCTTGGCGGAGGCAAGGCTGTTTCAACTACTTCATGGGATCAATCTATGCGTATCCAATCACTCTTTAAATGGGTTTTTGCCCTTTCGGTCGTCGGTTTCGTTGCGGTGGGTACGGCCCATGCCGCGGACCAGGGTACTGCTGCCGAGGCGGAAGCCATGGTGAAAAAAGCTGTGGCTTACATCAAGGCCAACGGCAACGACAAGGCGTACGAAGAAATTACCAACGGCAAGCAGTTCAAGGACCGCGATCTCTATATTTTTGCCTACGATTTCACCGGCAAAAGTCTGGCCCACGGCGCCAACCCCAAGCTGGTTGGCAAAGACCTTAGCGGTCTCAAGGACCCTGACGGCAAGTTAATTATTCCGCCGTTGATCGAAATTGCGAAGACCAAGGGCAAAGGCTGGTCTGAGTCGTTCAAATTCAGAAACCCCCAAACTGAAAAGATGGAACCCAAGATCGTTTATGTGGAGCGTGTGGGTGACATATTCTTGGGCTGTGGCATTTACAAGAACTGATGCTTTGATGAGACGTTGGCCAGCGGCTTGGGGTCGTCGGCCAACGGTCTTGTGGGCTAATTTGTGTTTGGGGGCTGTCAATGAATTTGCGTAACATGAAAATTGGACTCCGACTCGGGGTGGGTTTTGGGGTGATATTGCTGGCTGCGGCCTTGATGCTGTCCGGCGCATTGATCAGCAATAGCATGAGCCGAGGGGCTTTGCTGGACACGCTGCAAAAGGCGGCGGATCAGCAAAACCTGGCCGAGAGCATGCGTGAGGCCTTGCTTAAGAGCGCGGTATCCGTGCGCAACATGGGCCTGCAAACCAAGGTGGAAGATGTCCAGAAGGACGAGGCTGAAGCCAAGAAGCAGCGCAACCTCTACATTGCGGCCAAGGGTAAGCTGGAAGCTGCCGGGTTGGAGTCGCAAGAGCGCGAATTGTTTGCCCGCCTGGTCGCTATCGATGTCAAAACCGACGCCTTTTTTAAAGAAGCAGTTGACCTTGCGGCCCAGTTCAACACCGAGCAGGCTGCTGGGGTCATTACCGGAAAAATTGATCCCCTGTCCACCCAGGCACTCTCCGAGTTGACGGCATTTGTCAGCATGCAGAAGCAGCGCACCGAAGAGGCTACCAAGCAAGCCAATAGTAGTAACCAAAATGCGGTGGGCATTATCACGATGGCCGGAGTGCTCGTGTTGATTGCAGCGGCCTTCATGGCATGGCGCCTGACGCTGAGCATCACCCAGCCTTTGCGCATTGCGCTGGACGCCACATCCCGCGTGGCCGATGGCGACCTGGTCAGCGCCATTGAAGTTACGGGCCGTGACGAAGCAGGGCAACTGCTGGGCGGGCTGCTGGAAATGCGCAACAGGTTATCCGAATTGGTGAGCCAGGTGCGCCAGGGCGCCGACAACATTTCTACCGGGGCCAGCGAGATTGCTGCGGGCAATACCGACCTGTCGCAGCGTACCGAGACCCAGGCCAGCAACTTGGAAGAAACCGCGGCCTCAATGGAAGAGCTCAGCGCCACAGTCAAAAACAATGCCGACACCGCGCGCCGCGCCAACCAGATGGCCAGCTCGGCCAGCAGCGCCGCATCCAACGGCGGCGTGGTTGTGGGAGAGGTGGTTGCCACCATGGAGGGCATCACGATTGCATCACGCAAGATTGCCGACATCATCAGCGTGATCGACGGCATTGCTTTTCAGACCAATATCCTGGCCCTGAATGCCGCGGTAGAAGCGGCACGTGCCGGTGAGCAAGGCCGCGGCTTTGCTGTGGTGGCCAGTGAGGTACGTAGCCTGGCTGGCCGCTCGGCAGAGGCGGCCAAAGAGATCAAGTCCCTGATTGGCGCCAGTGTGGAGAAGATTGAAACCGGAAGCCGCCTGGTCGGTGCCGCCGGTGAATCGATGAACGACATCGTGGCCCAGGTCAAACGCGTGGCCGACCTGATTGGCGAGATCAGCTCTTCGGCCCAAGAGCAGACCGCAGGCATTGAGCAGATCAACCAGGCCATCGTGCAGCTGGACAATGTGACCCAGCAAAACGCTGCGCTGGTAGAAGAAGCCGCCGCCGCCGCCGACAGCCTGAACCAGCAAGCCGACAGGATGGTGCAGGTGGTCAGCAGTTTCAAACTGGCTGACACCGGGGTCAGCCGCATGCAAGCCGCACCCCGCCGCGCACCCGCGCGCCCTGCGTTTGCGAAATCCCGTCCCGCGCCTGCCAAGGTTGGCAACTCCAAAGTGACCAAGTCGCTGGCAGCTCCCACCAAGAGCAAGCCTGTGGCACCTGCTAAAACCAGCGGCGGTGGGGACGACTGGACAACTTTTTAAGCTGAAGCGCCCACCAGACAGCGGTGGCCTCCAGACATTGAGCGCTGCGCTCAGCACTCCACAATATTCACCGCCAGCCCGCCGCGTGCAGTTTCCTTGTACTTGGTCTTCATGTCGGCGCCGGTTTCGCGCATGGTCTTGATGACCTTGTCCAGGCTCACAAAGTGCGAGCCGTCGCCGCGCAACGCCATGCGGGCGGCGTTGATGGCTTTGACGGAGGCGATGGCGTTGCGTTCAATGCAGGGGATTTGCACCAGGCCGCCCACCGGGTCGCAGGTCAGGCCCAGGTGGTGTTCCATGCCGATCTCGGCGGCGTTTTCGACTTGTTCAGGCGTTCCGCCCATGACCGCGCACAGCGCTGCGGCGGCCATGGAGCAGGCCACGCCGACTTCACCCTGGCAGCCGACCTCGGCACCGGAAATGGAAGCGTTCTCTTTGTACAAAATGCCGATGGCGGCGGCAGTTAGCAAGAAATCGATGACACCCGCATCGTTGGCACCCGGCACAAAACGCGTGTAGTAGTGCAGCACGGCGGGGATGATGCCGGCCGCGCCGTTGGTGGGGGCTGTGACAACACGACCCCCTGCGGCGTTTTCTTCATTCACCGCCAGCGCGTACAGGTTGACCCAGTCCAGCACCTGCAATGGATCGCGTAGCGCGGCCTCGGGGTTTTCGCTCAGCGCGCGGAACAACGGCGCGGCGCGGCGTTTGACCTTGAAGCCACCGGGCAATACACCATCGGTACGGCAGCCTCGACGAACGCAGTCCTGCATGACTTGCCAAATGCGCAGCAGGCCGGCGTCGATCTCGGCATCGCTGCGCCAATGCTGTTCATTCTTGCGCATGATTTGGGCGATGCTTAAGGCATGCTGCTGCACCAACACCAGCAGCGCATCGCCACTGGTGAAGGGCATGGGCAATACTGTCACATCGGGCGCGATGACCTTTTGACGGCTGCCGTCGGCGGCTACCTCGTCACTGACGATAAAGCCACCGCCCACCGAGTAATAGACGCGGTTGGCGAGTTCACTCCCCGCCGCGTCCAGTGCCACGAAACGCATGCCGTTGGCGTGGAAGGGCAAGGGCGCACGCATAAAGAGCAAGTCTTCCTTCTCGTTGAATGCAATGCTCTGCAGGCCACCGAGACTCAGCCGCTTGTTGCCACGAATCTCGGCTAGCAGCGCTGGGATCTGGTCCACGTCCACCGTGTCGGGTTCGTGTCCGCTCAGGCCCAGCAACACGGCAACGTCACTGGCATGGCCCCTGCCGGTGGCACCCAAAGAGCCATGTAGCCAGCAGCGCACGGTGACGGTTTGTGCCAACAGATCGGCATGCTGCAGCCGCGCTACAAACTGCCGCGCCGCCCGCATGGGCCCCACGGTGTGGGAACTGCTGGGCCCCATGCCGATCTTGAACAGGTCAAATACGGATACTGCCATGTCATGCCTCCTGACGGGTGTGTGTTTCGGGTTTCATCGCTTTTCCCAGTTCCAGTAGTGTGTAGGATTTGAATGCCTGTGCAAAGTGCGCCTGCACATGCCCGACCAGTTGGTGCGCGGTTATCGCCGATAACGTCCAGCCCAGGTGGCCGTGGCCGGTGTTGTAGAACACATTGGCGTGGCGGCCCGGCCCAACGCGCGGCAGCATATTCGGCATCATGGGACGCAGACCGGCCCAGGGTTCGACGCGGCGGGTGTTGACGCCCGGGAAGCACTGGTTGACCCAGTCCACCAGCGGGCTGATGCGCTCGGCGCGGATGTCGCGGTTGATACCATTGAACTCGGCCGTGCCGGCCACACGGAAGCGGTCTTGACCTAATCGGCTGGTGACCAGTTTGGTTTCGTCGTCCAGCAGGCTGACCATGGGCGCCGCCTGTTGGCTGGCCTGGTCTTCCAGATCCACGGTAATCGAGTAGCCCTTGACCGGGTAGATGTTGAGCCTGTCACCCAGTTGCGCTGCCAGTGCACGGCCCTGCACACCCGCGCAGACCACAACGGCATCACAGATGAGTGTCTCATCGCCGTGTGCGCTGTGCATGTGGACCAGCGCCGTTTTGCCATTTGAGTGGGTGCGCTCTACGGATGTGCCGCACAGCGTGCGCACACCCAACCGCGCGCAGGCTTGGGCCAGGCCGTGGGTGTACTTGTGGATGTCGCCGGTGGAATCGCTTTCAGTGAAGTAACCACCGTAGTAGCTGCCCTGCAGCGTTGGCTCGATGGCGCGCATCTCTTCCGGTGTAACGGCGCGGCGCTCCAGGCCACCGGCAGCCAGCAGTTTTGACACTTCACCGGCGTGTTCAAAACCCGCCTTGTTGCGGTAGATGTGCAAGATGCCTTTGCGCTCGTGGTTGAAGTCGATGCCTTCGGCCTCCGCCCAGCTGAACAGGTGCTGGCGCGCGGCAATGGCCAGGCGCGTGGTGGCAATGGTGTTGTCGCGGTATTTCGGGATAGCGGCCACGAACTGGGCCATCCAGCTGATCTTGTGCCAGGTGGGCGTGGGGTTCATCAGCAACGGCGCGTCTTTGGTAAACATCCACTTCAGCCCCTTGATGAGGGTGCTGGGGTGGGTCCAGACCTCGGCGTTGGAGGCGGATAGCTGGCCGCCATTGGCATACGAGGTTTCCATGCCCGCATAGCGGTTCTTTTCGATCAATGTGACGCGGTAGCCGGCCTTGGCCAGCGTGTAGGCGCTGGTGACGCCGGTGATGCCGCCGCCGATGATGGCGATGTGTTTTTGCAGTTGATTTTGCATGGTGGCACTCTTCTTTCAGAAGCTGTCAGAAACAGAAAAAGTCGCCTGCCACACAGCATGTGTAGCCGGCGACCCCCTCTGTTTGCGACCTGAGAGATTCGCGTGCTGCCTTGTGGGCTGCACGCTTGCTCCTGCGGTGTGCCGGGTGACAAATTCCCGACAGCTCTTCAGAGTGCAAAGGGACCTAAATCCCTAACCGCAGCGGTCCTTTTGCCTGAGAGTTTCCGGGGTGGTTGCTCCTTCGGCGCCTTGGCTTCGTTTGATCAAAGCCTCGGGCTCTCCCGCTGCGGTGCCAGATCGAGTCTGGCAAGGACGGCTGCATGCAATGCGGCGCCGACCTTTATTCTTTCCAAAACTATCTACAACTCCGTTCGGGCTGAGCTTGTCGAAGGCCCTTCGACGGGCTCAGGGCGAACGGGTTTATTTTCCTTCGGTTGCGTATTCCGTTAGCGGCACGCAACTGCAGAACAGGTTGCGGTCGCCATAGACGTTGTCCACCCGGCCCACGGGCGGCCAGTATTTCACGGCCTTCAGCGTTGCCAGCGGGAACGCACCCACTTCTCGGCTGTAAGGCCTATCCCACTCAGCGCCCAGCAGGCTGGCCGCGGTGTGCGGTGCGTGCTTCAGCGGGTTGTTGTCCTGCGGCCATTCACCCTTTTCGATCTTGGTGATCTCGCCCCGGATGGCGATCATCGCGTGGACGAAGCGGTCGATCTCGGCCAGGGTTTCGCTCTCGGTGGGTTCCACCATCAGTGTGTTGGGCACGGGGAAGGAGAGGGTGGGGGCGTGAAATCCATAGTCCATCAGGCGCTTGGCCACGTCCTCGGCCATGACGCCGCTGGTGTCCTTGAGCATGCGCAGGTCCAGAATGCACTCGTGCGCCACATGGCCGTTGGCCGATGCGTACAGCGTGGGGTAGTGGTCCTTCAGGCGGGTGCTGATGTAGTTGGCCGCCAGAATGGCCGCCTCGGTGGCGTGTTGCAGACCGGCAGCGCCCATCATTCGACAATACATCCAGCTGATGGGCAGCACGGCCGCATTGCCTAGCGGCGCGGCGCTAACCGCTCCGGTGCCGGGCACACCACCGGTGGCATGTCCGGGCAGGAAGGGCACGAGGTCTTCGACCACGCAGACGGGGCCGACACCCGGGCCGCCACCGCCGTGGGGGATGCAGAAGGTCTTGTGCAGATTCAGGTGGCTGACGTCGCCGCCGAATTCACCCGGTGCGGCCACGCCGACCAGGGCGTTCATGTTGGCGCCGTCCACATACACGCGGCCTCCGTGCTGGTGCACCAGCGCGCACAGCTCCTTGACCGATGTCTCGAATACGCCGTGCGTGCTGGGGTAGGTGATCATCACGCACGCCAGATTGGCGCTGTGCTGTTCGCACTTGGCGCGCAAATCGGCCAGGTCCACATTGCCCATGTCATCGCACTTGGTGACGACCACCGTCATGCCCACCATCTGCGCGCTGGCAGGGTTGGTGCCGTGGGCGCTGCTGGGGATCAGGCAGATATTGCGATGGCCCTGGCCCTTGCTTTCATGGAAGGCCTTGATGACCAGCAGGCCGGCGTATTCGCCCTGGCTGCCGGCGTTGGGCTGCAGGCTGATGCCGGCGTAACCGGTGGCGGCGCACAGCCAGCCGCGCAGTTGTGCGTCCAGCTCGGTATAGCCCTGGCGTTGGTCAGCGGGGGCGAAGGGGTGGATGTTCGCAAACTCTGGCCAGGTGATGGGGATCATCTCGCTGGTGGCGTTGAGCTTCATCGTGCAACTGCCCAGCGGGATCATGCTGCGGTCCAGCGCCAGGTCCTTGTCAGAGAGCATGCGGATGTAGCGCAGCATGCCGGTCTCGGAATGGTGGGTGTTGAAGACCGGGTGGGTCATGAATGTGCTGGTGCGGCGCAGTGCGGCAGGGATCAGCGATGCGGCCGATGCCTCCAGCGCTCCCACGGTAGGCAGCGTCTGGCCTGGCTTGGCGAAGAAGGACCAGATCAGCGCCACGTCGTCGCGCGTGCTGGTCTCGTCCAGCGACACGCAGATATATTCTTCCCAGCCAATTCGGACGTTAGCCCTCGCGGATACTGCCTTTAAAGCTATGGAATTTGTAGCATCACCAGTTTTGTAGCACAGGGTGTCGAAGGCCCCAGCTTCAGTACTGTGGTGCGTGGTGGTGTAGCCCAGTTGCGCCAGGCCCTTGGACAGGATGCCGGTCAGCTTGGCCACGCGCTGGGCGATGCGGGTCAGGCCATCCGGGCCGTGGTACACGGCGTACATGCTGGCCACCACAGCTGGCAACACCTGCGCCGTGCAGATATTGGACGTGGCCTTTTCGCGGCGGATGTGCTGTTCGCGCGTTTGCAGTGCCAGGCGGTAGGTGGGGTTGCCATGCACGTCAATGCTGACGCCCACCAGGCGGCCGGGCAGCGAGCGCTTGTATTCGTCGCGGCAGGCCATGTAGGCGGCGTGCGGGCCGCCGTTGCACAGCGGCATGCCAAAGCGCTGGGTGGTGCCGACTACGATGTCGGCGCCCATTTCACCCGGAGGCACCAGCAGCGTCAGCGCCAGCAGGTCGGCGGCCATGATGAAGGCGGCGTTCTTGGCGTGCACCTTGTCAGCCTCGGGCTTCCAGTCGGCCAGCCAGCCACTGCTGGCGGGGTATTGGGTCAGCGCGGCGAAGTAGTCGTCCCCGGCGATGGCGGCTTCCCATTCCTGCGCGGAGTTGGCGACCGTCACCTTAAAGCCCAGCGGCGCGGCGCGGGTCTGGATGACTTCGATCGTCTGCGGGTGGCAGTCGCCGCTCACGATAAAGGTGTTGCCCTTGGACTTGACCGAGCGCTTGGCCAGCGTCATGGCCTCGGCAGCAGCAGTCGCCTCATCCAACATGGATGCGTTGGCAATCGGCATGCCGGTCAGGTCGCAGACCATGGTCTGGAAGTTGACCAGCGCCTCCATGCGACCCTGCGAAATTTCGGCCTGGTAGGGCGTGTAGGCCGTGTACCAGGCGGGGTTTTCCAGGATGTTGCGCAGGATCACGCCGGGTGTGTGGTTGGGGTAGTAGCCCTGGCCCACAAAGCTCTTGAACACCTTGTTCTTGTCCGCCAGCACCTTGATCTCGGCCAGTGCCGCGGCTTCGGTGATCGCGTCGGGAATCGCCATGGCCGTGCGGCGCGCAATGGAGCGAGGCACGATGCTGTCGATCAACTCGCGGCGAGAGGATTCGCCAATGGTTCTCAGCATCAACGCTTCGTCAGCGGCGTCGATGCCGATGTGGCGGGCGACAAACTCGCTGGCGTTTTCGAGTTCGGTGAGGGTTGGTGTGGTGGTGGGCATGGGAACTTCCTAGGTGCTCCGGCTGCGACGCGCTGAAGTGGGGTCAGAGCCCCATTTCGTTAAGCGTTTCTTCGCGCCGTAAAAATAACTGTCCTGAATGGGGATCTGACCCCATTTCAGCGCTCCGCGAGCGCTGGCGTTTGAGATCACGCGTTGGCGGCAAATGAGGTATAGCTGGTTTCGTCCATCAAAGCATCCAGTTCGGAAACGTTGGACAGCTTGACCTTGAAGAACCAGCCCGCACCCATCGGGTCTGTATTGGCCAGCGCTGGGTCGGCGCGCAGGGCTTCGTTCACTTCGGTGATCTCGCCAGTCACAGGCATGTAGACATCGGCCGCCGCCTTGACGGACTCGACGACACCGGCGATGTCTTTGGCCGCAAACGTCTTGCCAACTTCGGGCAGGTCTACAAACACCACGTCGCCCAGCGCGTCCTGCGCGTGGTGGGTAA
>NZ_JANXUQ010000023.1 GCF_025356155.1 Rhodoferax sp.
CAGGTAAAGGAGGAGACCGCGCAGCGGTCGGGGGACACGAAGCAAAACGCTGTGCCGCCCACGCTCCAGCGCCAGCCGAGTCGCTACCCGTCCAGCGCTGCGTGATTTGTGAAAGAGAGTACGAAGCCCCCGACATGGCCCACTGCCCGGCCTACCGCGGCGCCATCTGCTCGTTATGCTGCACGCTCGATGCGCGTTGTGGTGACCTGTGCAAACCCCACGCCAGCCTGTCGCACCAATGGTCTGCCGCGCTGCGCTGGATGTTGCCCAAGCGGGCCTGGCCTTTCCTGGACACGGGGGCAGGCCACTTCATTTTGCTGATGCTGATCATGGTGCCTTTGCTGGCCACGGTGTTCGGCATGTTTTATCGGCAAGAATTGTCGGCCTTGAACGAAGCCACGGGCGGACAAGCGGCTTTGCAGGACGCCTTGCGCTCCGGCTTCTTCAAGGCCTACATGGCGCTGCTCTTGATGGGCGGCATCGTCGCCTGGTGGCTGGTGCTGGCGCACAAGAGTCGCCAAGTGGCGCAAGAGGAATCCAACCGCCAGACCCACCTGCTGGTGCAAGAGATTGAATCGCACCGCCAGACCGATGAAGCCCTGCAAGAGGCCACCGCCGTGGCCGAGCGCGCCAAGCGCCAGGCTGAGCAGGCCAACCATGCCAAGAGCCGCTACATCAGCGCCATCAGCCACGAGCTGCGCACGCCGCTCAACAGCATCTTGGGCTATGCGCAACTGATGGGAGAAGACGCGTCTATACCGCCGCACCGCATGCAGGCGGTTAGCGTCATCAAACGCGGGGGTGAGCATCTGCTGTCGCTGATCGAAGGCACGCTGGACATGGCGCAGATCGAGGCCGGCAAGCTGACTCTCAATGCCAAGCCCATGCAATTTGCCAATGGCATGCACGAGATCGCCAGCCTGTTCGAGCTGCAGGCCGCGGCGAAAGGGCTGGCCTTCCGCTTTGAAGTGCAGGGCGCCATGCCCGAGTGGGTTAAGGCAGATGAAAAGCGGGTGCGCCAGATCATCATCAACCTGCTGGGCAATGCGATCAAGTTTACGCAGCAAGGCAGCGTAACCTTTCGGTTGCGCTATGCGCGTGAGATGGCGCAGGTTGAGGTGCACGACACCGGGCCGGGTATGCAGGCCCAGGAGCTGGAATATGTCTTCGACCCCTTTGCTCGCGCCGCCAGCGTGGCCGTGGGCGCCACGGGCTCAGGCCTGGGCTTGACCATTGCCAAGATGCTGACCGACTTGATGGGCGGTGAGCTGACGGCCAGCAGCCGGTTGGGTCAAGGCTCAGTGTTCAAGGTACGGCTGTTTTTACCCGAACTGCATCTGCAAGCTGGCCACAGCCTTGAGCGATTAACCCAGGCCGCGCGCCAACCGCGCAAAGGCTACGTCGGGGTGCGCCGTAAGATTCTGGTGGTGGACAACGAAGAGGCCGACCGCGAGCTGCTAGTCAGCCTGCTGGAGCCGCTGGGCTTTGTTCTGCGTGTGGCAGCCAGCGGGCACGATTGTCTGGACTTGTTGGCTGCCGGTTACGACCCCGATGTGGTGTTCATGGACCTTGCCATGCCCGGCATCGACGGCTGGGAGACGCTGCGCCGCATACGTGCCCTGGGCGAGCGCCAACCGAAGGTAGCCATCGTGTCGGCCAATGCATTTGACCGCGGTGTTGACAACGTGCTGGGCATAGAGCCGGACGACTTCATCGTCAAACCGGTTCGCCATTCGGAGCTGCTGGACTGGCTGGAGCGCAAGCTGGTGCTGACCTGGCTGGAGACGGCGAATGCAGTGGAGTCACCGGCCATACCTGCGCCCATCGCAGATCACACCCCCACCGTGCCACCGCCACGCGCCGATCTACTGGCCTTGCAAGAACTGGTGCGCCTGGGCTTCTACCGCGGCATAACCAACAAGCTGGCCGCCATCGTGGCCGAGCAACCCGCCTGCGCCGGCTTCGCCAATGCCTTGGGGGCCATGGCCCGGCAGTTCCAGTTTGAAGCCATGCTGGCCCAATTGCAAAGAGACTTGGATAGAGAAGACCATGCCATTTGAATCCTCTGCCACAACACCATCGTTTGCCGACACGACCACGCTGCATGGAACTCTAGACCGCGCCAACAGCGATGTGGTGTTGATCGTTGACGACGTGCCCGACAACCTGTCCGTGCTGCACGATGCGCTGGACGAGTCCGGCTACACCGTGCTGGTCGCCACATCGGGCGAGGCCGCGTTGCAACGCGCCGCGCAGGCCGTGCCCGACATCATCTTGCTGGACGCGATGATGCCCGGTATGGACGGCTTTGAAGTGGCGCGCCGTCTCAAGGCCCTGGCGGCCACGGCCAACATCCCCATCGTCTTCATGACCGGCCTGACCGAGACCGAATACCTGGTGGCCGCGCTGGAGTCGGGCGGTGTGGACTACGTCACCAAACCCATCAAACCCAAAGAAGTGCTGGCCCGCATGCAGGTCCACCTGAAGGGTGCGCGCGAACGTCGTCAGACGCGCAATGCGCTAGACGCCTTTGGCTACGCCACCATCACTGTGCGCGCCAGCGACGGCGCGCTGATGTGGCAGACCCCGCTGGCCCGCGAACTGCTGGAGCGTTACTGCGGAACGCACGCTCCGCTAACGCCCAAACTGGTAGTGGCCTGGTTGCGCAGCAGCCTCGCCTTCCTGGCGCAGCA
>NZ_JANXUQ010000026.1 GCF_025356155.1 Rhodoferax sp.
GAGCCGACCGGCTGGCGAGGTGCTGGTCTACTGCGTCTATGGCCACAACGTCAGCGAAGAGGCCACCGCTGCGCTGCAGGCAGCGGGTTGGCGCGCCAACCCCCTAGCTGGCGGCATAGAAGGCGGTCAGGATAGTGAAGACGAGCCCGCGGCTATTGCGCAGTGGCGCGCCCAGCCACCACTGACATTCGCCAAGCGCGCAGACTGGGGCGTAACCGGCGAGCAGCCCTCGCGCTGGATCACGCGCGAGCGGCCCAAGATCGACCGCATTGCCTGCCCTTGGCTGGTACGCCGATTCATCGACACGCGCGCCGAGTTTTTCTATGTGCCTACAAGCCAGGTGCTGGCACAAGCTACTGCGCTGAATGCCGTCGCCTATGACATCCCTGGCGCGCCGGTGTCGCATGCCGGCGAGCTGTGCAGCTTTGACGCGCTGCTCAAGGGTTTTGATCTGCACGACGCAGCGCTGGACCTGCTGGCTACCATCGTCCGCGGTGCCGATACCGACCACCTAGAACTGGCGCCGCAGTCGGCGGGCTTGCTGGCATTCTCCTTGGGCCTGTCGCGCCTGCATGCAGCGGACGACCACGCCATGCTGGAAGCGGCCATGCCCTTGTACGACGCGCTCTATGCCTGGTGCCGCGACCGGGTGGCCACGCAGGACGAAACCCACAATTGGAAGCCCGCAACCCTGGTAGGAGCCGCAGCGTGAGCGCACCCCAAACCCAAGTGTCCTTCGCCGAAGCCTTTCGCTTCTGGCTCAAGCTGGGCTTCATCAGCTTCGGCGGCCCGGCCGGGCAGATTGCCATCATGCACCGCGAGCTGGTGGAGCAGAAGCGCTGGATCTCCGAATCGCGCTTTCTGCATGCCTTGAACTACTGCATGCTGCTGCCCGGCCCTGAGGCGCAGCAGCTGGCCACCTACATTGGTTGGTTGATGCACCGCACCTGGGGCGGCATCGTGGCCGGGTTGTTGTTTGTATTGCCCTCGCTGTTCATCCTGATCGGATTGAGCTGGGTCTACGTGGCCTTTGGCAATGTGGGCTGGGTCGCAGGTTTGCTGTACGGCATCAAACCCGCAGTGGCGGCCATCGTCTTGCAGGCGGTGCACCGGATTGGCAGCAAGACTTTGAAGAAACCGACGGCAGCCCCCGTGCTATGGGCGATTGCTGCTAGTAGTTTTATAGCAATCTATGCGTTCGGCGTGCCGTTTCCGTGGATTGTGCTGACCGCCGCTGTGATCGGCTGGCTGGGCTCCCGCTGGGCACCCCGGCAGTTTTCGAGCGCGGGCGGTCATGGCGCTGCCAAGGCCCAAACACTGGCGACTGGCCAAGCAGACTGGGTCATTGGCGACCATACGCCTACGCCCGCCCACGCACGCTTCAAGCCGTCGCGCCTGGCCACGGTGTTGGCCGTGGGCGCAGTGCTGTGGCTTGCGCCCATGGGCGCGCTGGTGGCCTGGCATGGCTGGGACGGTGCGCTGGCGCAGATGGCGTGGTTCTTCACCAAGGCCGCGATGCTGACCTTTGGCGGCGCCTATGCCGTGCTGCCCTACGTCTACCAGGGCGCGGTCGAGCACTTCGGCTGGCTCACGGGTGCGCAAATGATCGACGGCTTGGCACTGGGTGAGACCACGCCCGGGCCGTTGATCATGGTCGTAGCTTTTGTCGGCTTTGTCGGTGGCTGGGCCAAGGAAGTGCTGGGGCCGGACGCACAGTTTCTGGGTGCAGCGCTGGCCGCCACGGTGGTGACCTGGTTTACCTTTCTGCCGTCGTTTGTGTTCATCCTGGCCGGTGGTCCGCTGGTGGAATCCACCCACGGCAAGCTGCAATTCACCGCGCCGCTGACCGCCATCACGGCAGCGGTGGTGGGTGTGATCGCCAGCCTCGCTCTTTTTTTCATAGCGCATATCGCAATCAATTCGAGGGCTAGCGGCCCGTTTCTCTTAAGGCTCGACTGGGTGGCCCTGATTCTGGCCGCACTCGCAGCGCTTGCGTTGTTGCGATTCAAAGTGGGTGTGATCCCCGTCATCGCCGCCTGTGCGCTGGCCGGTCTTGCGGCCAAGATGCTGGGTTGGGCCTGAGACCCGCCGTTGGCCCACCCTCTACACTGCGGCCTCAACCCCACCAGCGACGCAAACCCCATGTTCAACACGCCCCTCCACACCCACCGCTGGGCAATGCGCCTGCTGCGCGCGGCCGGCCTCTGTGCGGCTGCCGGCCTGCTGGCCGCATGTGCTACCGGCATGGGTACCGACCCCACAACGGGTGCGCAGGCCTTCCAGGTGCAGAACCGTTTGCTGCTGACCCCAGCCAATGGCGGGCGGCATATCACCAGTGCCGAGCTGCAGCCGGGCGACATTATCCTGTCGTCCACGGATGGCGTCACGTCCATGGGCATCCGTTTGCTGACCCTCTCACCCGTCAGCCATGCGGCCTTGTATCTGGGCAATGACGATATTGCCGAGGCCGTCGGGTCTGGCATACGCACCCGCAAGATGGGCGAGTTCATTGCAGACGAGTCGACCATCGTGGCTTTCCGCCACCCCGGCGTGCGGGCCGAACATGCTGAGACCATGCGCAACTTTGCCCAGGCGCAGTCGGGCAAGAAGTACAACGTAATGGGCGTCGTGATACAGGCGCCATTTACGCTGCAACGCCAGTACTGTGAGTTGCCCTTGGTGCCCAGCCTGGTGCGCGACGCCTGCATCCGCGGGCTGGCCGCCATCCAGCTTGGCGTGGCGCGCAACGACCGGTTCTTCTGCTCACAGTTTGTATTGGCGGCCTACCAGGAGGCCAAGTTGCCACTCACCACCGCCGACCCCCTGCTGGTAAGCCCGGCCGACCTGCTCCACATGCGCGAGGGTGACGTGCCCTCGGTTCGCATCGAGCAGACGCTGCACTATGTGGGCCACCTCAAATCGGTTATCTGAGGTATTTAACGCGGATTTTTTCGAAGGTGCCATCCTTCTTGATGTCAGCCAGGGCGCGCTTGCACTTGTGCACCAGCGCGTCCGGCGTCTGCTTGCTAAACGCCATGTAGAGCCCGGCCGACAAGGCCTCCAGTTTGAACGCCTTGACCACACTGTGCGGGTCCAGGCCTTCGCGCTTGTACAGGGCCACCATCGCCAGCTCGTCGATGGGGAACAGGTCGATGCGTTGTGAGGCCAGCTTCTTGGCGTTGGCACTGTCTTCTATGACCAGGTCCAGCGGCACCGCGGCTTTCTCCAGGTACTGGGCGCGGACGTCGTCTCGCACAGCGCCTATTTTGTAGTGCTTGATGTCGTCCACCGTGCTGACTTTGACCTCGGGGCGGCTTTTAAGCCGGTACAAATACACGTCATACGGGGCAATGACATCTACCCATTTGAAAAGGGATTCGCGCTTCTCGTTGCGGCCTATGGAGTAGATCAGCACATTGGGTGCGTCCTGCGCCATCTGGTAGGCGCGGGCCCAAGGGTAGAGGCCCATTTTGTAGTCGAGTTTGGTGCGCTTGAGGATCTCTTCGACCACCTCGGTCCCCATGCCCGATATCTTGTTCTTGGCGGTGTCCTGAAAGTTGTAGGGTGGGTACTCTTCGGTCACCACGGTGATGCTCTGGCCCCACGCCGAAGCCGCCACCGACAGTGCAAGCAATCCGAATAGCCTTATCGCGGGGAAGCAGTGCATGGCCAACTCCTGAAGGTGGTTTCATGCTACTCCCGCCCTGCAGATTTGTACAGAAGAAGGCACGATTACAGCCCCGCGCTTGTAGGGCATATTTTTGTGCAGCAGAATGGTCCCCACGACCCCTGGTGCGGTGTGCAGTCATGCACCAGGGAAGGGCACTGGCATTTCAGAAAGCAGCACGCATGACCCAGACACTGGTTGGCATCATCGGAGGCAGCGGCCTCTACCAAATGGAGGGCTTGCGGGACGCCGAAGAGCACCGCCTGCACACGCCGTTTGGCGAACCGTCGGACGTGGTCGTTACCGGTCGCGTACATGGCGTGGGGGTTGCCTTTTTGGCCCGCCACGGCCGTGGCCACCGCCTGTTACCCAACGAGGTGCCTTACCGCGCCAACATCTACGCGCTCAAGCAACTGGGCGTGCGCTATGTGCTGTCGGTCTCCGCAGTAGGGTCGCTGCGCGAAGACTTAAAACCGCTGGACATGGTGCTGCCCGACCAGTTCATCGACATGACCAAGCGCCGCGAGAGCAGCTTCTTTGGCCAGGGCGCCGTGGCCCATGTGTCGATGGCGCAACCGGTTTGCGCCATGGTGTCGGACGCGCTGGCCCGCGCGGTGCGTCGGGTGCTGGACGCCGAGAGCGCTGCAAGCCGCGGCGGCATCGCGCTGCACCAGGGTGGCACCTATGTGTGCATGGAGGGGCCGCAGTTCTCGACGCAGGCCGAATCGCACTGGTACCGCAGCATGGGTGCTGGCATCATCGGCATGACCAATATGCCCGAGGCCAAGCTGGCGCGCGAGGCGCAAATGGCCTATGCCACGCTGGCCATGGTCACCGACTACGATTGCTGGCACCCCGTGGAGGCCCACGTGACCACCGACATGGCGCTGGCCAACCTGCTGCAAAACGCGGGTCGTGCACAGAAGGTGATTGCCGAAGCAATTCGCCTGCTGGGCGCAGAGCAACCCGTCAGCCCGGCCCATAGCGCATTGAAAAATGCGCTGGTCACCCAGCCCGACGCCATGGCCCCAGAAGTACGCCAACGACTGGCAGCCTTGCTGGTGTAACGTCCATCCTGGATTGAAACAACCCCATGCACGACACCCTGCCCCTGCTGGAGCAAACCCAGTTCCCGGCCATCACCCGCACCCGCCTGGACACGTTGCAAGTCAACCTGGGC
>NZ_JANXUQ010000046.1 GCF_025356155.1 Rhodoferax sp.
CAGAACAAGCCTTCTACATGGTCGGTACCATCGATGAAGGCTTGTTCTGGCAAGTGGTCGCATTCGCCGTTCACGATCATCTTGAAACCACGGATGGTTTCGGACAAGGGAACGTATTTGCCGGGCGAGCCGGTAAACACTTCAGCCACGTGGAAAGGCTGGGAGAGGAAACGCTGGATCTTGCGGGCACGTGCCACAGCCAGTTTGTCTTCAGGGGCCAAGTCATCCATACCCATGATGGCGATGATGTCGCGCAGCTCGCGGTAGCGCTGCAGTGTGCCCTGCACAGCACGGGCTGTGTTGTAGTGGTCTTCACCGACCACATTGGGGGACAGCTGGCGGCTGGTCGAATCCAGTGGGTCGACCGCAGGGTAGATACCCAGCGACGCGATGTCACGGGACAGCACGACGGTGGAATCCAAGTGGGCAAACGTCGTAGCAGGCGATGGATCGGTCAAGTCATCCGCTGGCACGTAAACGGCCTGGATGGAAGTGATGGAGCCAACCTTGGTCGATGTAATACGCTCTTGCAAACGGCCCATTTCTTCGGCCAGTGTAGGCTGGTAACCCACGGCGGAAGGCATACGGCCCAACAGCGCGGACACTTCGGTACCGGCCAGTGTGTAGCGGTAGATGTTGTCCACGAAGAACAAAACGTCCTTGCCTTCGTCACGGAAGGACTCGGCGATGGTCAGACCGGTCAAGGCCACGCGCAAACGATTGCCTGGGGGCTCATTCATCTGGCCGTAAACCATGGCGACCTTGGACTCTTCGAGGTTCTCAAGATTCACAACGCCGGAGTCTGCCATCTCGTGGTAAAAGTCGTTTCCTTCACGGGTACGCTCACCCACACCGGCAAACACGGACAAGCCGCTGTGCGCCTTGGCGATGTTGTTAATCAGCTCCATCATGTTCACGGTCTTGCCGACGCCGGCGCCGCCGAACAGGCCAACCTTGCCGCCCTTGGCGAACGGGCAAACCAGGTCAATTACCTTGATGCCGGTTTCCAGCAGTTCTTGCGATGGACTCAGTTCATCATAGGCGGGGGCCTTGCGGTGAATCGACATGGTCAATTCAGAGCTGACGGGACCGCGCTCGTCGATGGGCGCGCCCAGCACGTCCATGATGCGACCCAGTGTGGCTTTGCCCACGGGGACCTGGATGGAGTCGGCGGTGTTCTTGACGATCATGCCGCGGCGCAGGCCGTCGGAAGAGCCCAAGGCAATGGTACGCACAATGCCGTCCCCCAATTGCTGTTGAACTTCCAACGTCAGCGTCGAGCCGTCCATCTTGAGCGCGTCATAGATTTTTGGCATCTTGTCGCGTGGAAATTCCACGTCGACCACGGCGCCAATACACTGAACAATTTTTCCCTGAACGCCTGCGTTCATGTTTGCTTGAGCCATTACGTTTGCTCCAAAAATAAATTCGTTTAAACCGTAGCTGGTGACCGTAAGGTCACACTGCTGCCGCACCGGCCACAATTTCCGAAAGTTCTTTCGTAATTGCCGCTTGCCGCGTTTTGTTGTAGATCAGTTTCAGCTCGGCGATCACATTGCCGGCGTTGTCGGTAGCGGCCTTCATGGCCACCATGCGCGCTGCATGCTCGGACGCCATGTTCTCGGCAACCGCCTGGAACACCATTGCCTCGGCATAGCGCACCAACAAGTCGTCGATGACCGTCTGGGCATCGGGTTCGTAGATGTAATCCCAGCTGGTTGCTGCGCCGCTGTCCTTGGACTCTTTGGCCATCTTTTCAGCGGACAAAGGCAGCAGTTGCTCCAGAACGGGCTCCTGCTTCATGGTGCTGACAAACTTGTTGTAGCACACATAAACCGCGCTGACTTCACCCTTGACGTACGCGTCCAGCAGAACCTTGACCGGCCCGATGAGCTTGTCCAGGTGCGGCTTGTCGCCCAGATGGGTGATGTGCGAAACCACTTTGGCGCCAACGCGACCCAAGAAGCCCAGACCCTTGCTGCCGATGGCCACCGTCAGCGGCGATTGGCCGGCCGACTGCGACTCGCGCAACTTCAAGGTCACCGCACGGAACAGGTTGGTGTTCAAACCGCCGCACAATCCCTTGTCCGTGGTCACCACGATGTAGCCCACCGACTTGCCGTCGTTGGTCTTCATGAATGGATGCACGTACTCCGGGTTGGCTTTCCCCAGGTTGCTGGCGATGTTGCGGATCTTGTCGCTGTAAGGACGGGCAGCGCGCATGCGCTCTTGCGCCTTGCGCATCTTGGACACGGAAATCATTTCCATGGCCTTGGTGATCTTCTTGGTGTTTTCCACCGATTTGATCTTGGTGCGTAATTCCTTGCCTGATGCCATAAGTGCCCCTTTTGCGTTGATTCGTTAAAGACTCGTTACAGAGTCCGAATCAGGCAAACGACTTCTTGAAGGCAGCCGTAGCGTTGGACAATTCGGCTTCTGCCTCTTTGTCCAGCGCCTTGGTGGCTTCCAGCTTGGCCAGCAATGCTGCGTGTTTGTCCTTCAGGTAGGCGTGCAGACCGTGCTCGAACGCCAGAACCTTGTTCACGGGCAGGTCGTCCATGAAACCCTTGTTCACCGAGAACAGCGTCGCACCCATCAGGCTGATGGGCAGGGGGCTGTACTGGGCTTGCTTCAGCAACTCGGTCACGCGGGCACCGCGGTCCAACTGCTTGCGGGTGGACTCATCCAGATCAGACGCGAACTGCGCGAACGCAGCCAATTCACGGTACTGTGCCAAGTCGGTACGGATACCGCCGGACTGGCCCTTGATGATCTTGGTCTGGGCGGCGCTACCGACGCGGGACACCGAGATACCGGCGTTGATCGCGGGGCGGATACCGGCGTTGAACAACGAAGTTTCCAAGAAAATCTGGCCGTCGGTAATCGAAATCACGTTGGTAGGCACGAAGGCCGACACGTCACCCGCTTGGGTTTCGATGATAGGCAGAGCGGTCAAAGAACCGGTCTTGCCCTTCACGGCGCCCTTGGTGAAGTCTTCAACATACTTTTCGTTCACGCGTGCGGCGCGCTCCAGCAGACGGCTGTGGAGATAGAACACGTCGCCAGGGTAGGCTTCGCGGCCTGGTGGGCGGCGCAGCAGCAGCGAGACTTGGCGGTACGCCACGGCTTGCTTGGACAGATCGTCGTACACGATCAGCGCGTCTTCGCCGCGGTCGCGGAAGTACTCGCCCATGGTGCAACCGGAGTAGGCCGACACGTACTGCATGGCAGCCGATTCGGAGGCGGTAGCAGCCACGACGATGGTGTACTCCATCGCGCCAGCCTGTTCCAGCGAACGCACCACGTTCTTGATCGACGAGGCCTTTTGGCCAATCGCGACGTAAACGCAGGTCATGTTCTGACCCTTTTGGTTGATGATGGCGTCAATCGCTACAGCCGTCTTACCGGTCTGGCGGTCACCAATGATCAGCTCACGCTGACCACGGCCGACTGGCACCATAGAGTCAATGGACTTCAGACCCGTTTGCATGGGCTGGTCCACCGATTTACGGGCGATAACACCAGGCGCAACCTTTTCGATCACGTCGGTCATCTTGGCGTTGATGGGACCCTTGCCGTCGATAGGCTGACCCAGCGCATTGACCACGCGGCCTTTGAGCTCGGGGCCGACTGGAACTTCCAGAATACGGCCTGTGCACTTGACGATATCGCCTTCGGAGATGTGCTCGTATTCACCCAAGATCACGGAACCGACCGAGTCGCGCTCCAGATTCAGGGCCAGACCGTAGGTGGGCAAACCATCGCTACCGGCCGGGAATTCAAGCATTTCGCCCTGCATCACGTCGGACAAACCGTGGATGCGGCAAATACCGTCGGTCACGGAAACCACAGTGCCCTGGTTGCGAATATCGCTAGTCGCGGCCAAGCCTTCAATGCGGCTCTTGATCAGTTCAGAAATTTCTGCTGGATTGAGTTGCATGACTCTTTCCTTCTTTCGTTAAATTGTGGCCAACTACCAGGGCTTGCGCCTCAGGCAGTAAGAGCTACTTTCATTTGTTCCAAACGGGCTTTGACGGAAGTGTCGAGCACTTCGTCGCCGACCACCACACGAATGCCACCGATCAGTTCGGGTTGCAGCACAACAGATGCGTTGAGCTTGCGACCAAAACGTTTCTCCAGCATCGCGCTGACCTCAACCAGTGCGCTTCCGTCAATCGGAAAAGCGCTGTAGACCACCGCATCGGATGAGCCACTTTGTGCGTTCTTCAACGCGCGAAACTGGTGGGCGATTTCCGGCAAAGCACCCAGGCGCCCGTTTTCAATCACGGTGCGCAAGAAGTTCTTGGCTTGGTCCGGCAGGGCCGACTTGGCCACCGAGGCGATCAGGTCATAGACCTGGTCCACAGTGACCTTGGGGCTATCAGCAAACTGCAGCAATTGCGCGTTTTGCGCAATCACACCCAGTTCATCAACCCACTTGGCTGCGGTCGTGAGGTCGGATGCGGACGCTTTGAACAGCGCTTCCGCATACGGCCGGGCAATGGTGGCAAGTTCAGCCATGGTGTACAGCCTCCTGCAGGGCCGCCCCAAAGGAGGCTACGGCCCCCACGGGGGGCAGCGAACGGACGTGAGCGTGGGGGCTCATGTTTACAGCTCAGTCTTCAAACGGCCAAGCAAATCGGCATGAACGCTGGCATTGACTTCCTTGCGGAGGATCTGCTCGGCGCCCTTGACCGCCAGTGCAGCGACCTGCTCGCGCAGCGCCTCACGTGCCTTGATCGATTGCTGATCCGCTTCCGCTTTGGCGGCAGCGATGATCTTGTTGCCTTCTTCGGTGGCTTTGGCCTTGGCCTCTTCCACCAATGCCTGACCGCGGCGCTCGGCATCTGCCAAGCGGGCTGCGGATTCGGTGCGCGACTTGGCCAACTCTTCTTCGACACGCTTGTTGGCGTTGGTCAATTCAGACTTGGCTTTGTCGGCAGCCGCCAGGCCGTCGCGGATCTTGCCGGCACGTTCATCCAGCGCAGCCGCAATGGGTGGCCACACGAATTTCATCGTGAACAGCACCAGCAATGCGAAGACGATGGCTTGCGCTATCAGCGTTCCATTAATGTTCACAGTAAATCTCCTAGTGCGAGGTTTGCAGCCAGGAATTACTTAGCAGCTGCAGCAGCGATAACGCGGGCGATTTGAGCAATGAACGGGTTGGCAGTAGCAAACCACAGAGCAATACCGGTACCGATAATGAAAGCCGCGTCAATCAGACCAGCCAACACGAACATCTTGGTTTGCAATTCACCCATCAGCTCGGGCTGGCGAGCAGCGGCTTCGAGGTACTTGCTACCCATGATACCGATACCGATACACGCACCCAGAGCGCCCAAACCGATGATCAGACCAGCAGCCAGAGCAGCAAAACTAATAACTTCCATGATTCACTCCTAAATTAACAAAGAAAAAACAAACTAAACCAAACGAAAACAAACCCGAAAAATCAATGTGCGCTCAATGAGCATCATGTGACTGCCCGATGTAGACCAGGGTCAACATCATGAAGACGAACGCTTGCAACAAGATGATGATCAAGTGGAAAGCAGCCCAAGCCCATCCAGCCACCACGTGCAACAACATCAGCGCGATGCTGCCACCCGGATCTTCAGCGAAGGCCCACGAGCCGCCCATCAGCGCGATCAGCATAAAGATCAACTCGCCTGCATACATATTGCCAAACAGTCGCATGCCGTGGGACACGGTTTTGGCAACAAACGAAATCAACTGCTCAGCGACGTTGACTACTGCCAGAATGACCGCAAAAACGGGGTTCTTGCTAGTGCCGAACGGCGCGGTCACCAGTTCGTGCGCCCAGCCACCCATGCCTTTGATCTTGACGTTATAAGCCAAGCAGATCAACAGCACCGACACCGACAGACCCATGGTGATGGACAGATCAGCAGTAGGCACTACCCGCAGGTAGGCGTGTTCTGGGTCATGCCCTGCGGCGCCAGTGACCCAGCCCCAGATGGCGGGCAACAGATCCAGCGGCAACAAGTCCATGGAATTGAGCAGAAAAATCCACACAAACACCGTCAGTGCCAGGGGGGCGACCAGCTTGCGGCTTTTTTCGTTGTGCACGATGGACTTGGCTTGGCCATCGACCATTTCAAACAAGAATTCGACTGCAGCCTGGAAGCGGCCGGGCACGCCAGAAGTCGCCTTGCGGGCCGCCTTCCACAGGAAGAAACAACCCAGAATGCCCAGGGTTATCGAGAAAAACAGGGAGTCGATATTGAATACCGAGAAATCGACGATTTCGGTCTGTGGCTTGTTTTGCCAATGCGTCAGGTGGTGAACAATGTATTCACTGGACGTGGGGGCTGCATGCGCTTCTGCGGACATAGTCAAAACTCTTTCAAACTCTCAATTTGTTTAGGCTTGGGGCGCTTCAACAGCGCCAACCAATACATCTTCAAAGTCACAACCAGGCCAGCCATTAAGGCCAACCAGCTCAAATTCTCAATCAGTCGCGGTGCAGCGGCGAGCATTGCAACGCTGACTGCCAACTTGACCGCTTCCCACAAAAAGAAGCCAAAACTCGCCGTGGCAGCATGCAGAGACGAAAACCGACTCATCAGGCCCCGGGCAAACAAGGCAGCCGGGATTATCACCGCAAGCGCTCCGTAGGCCGCCGACCAGGCAGCCACAGCACCCGCGACACCCCAAGCCACCAAAGCCACCGACAACCCCGCCACACACTGCAATCCGACGATCCACCACGGTGACACCGCCGGGTCCCGCTCACGCAGGGCTTGCGCCTCTTGCGCGGTCAGCGGCTTGAAATCTTCGTCTTCGAGCCCACCTGCAAACTCTGCACGATCTACACCGTCAAAGCCCGCATCGCCACCACCGTGCGCAAGCACCATTTTCGACATCTCAATTTACGGTCAGCTCTTACAAACCAATTTACAGGCAGTTTACACACCGGTTACAGTCTGCGACTGCGGCAAAGCCTCTGATTATACGTAGAAACCCGCAGGGTTCGGGAATTTTTCACCCGCGTGGTGCATGGGCGTGTGTTCACGCACCGACACAAGCCAGCAAAAATCCTGGGCGGTGATAATTTGCCCATGCACAACCTGCTCCCACTTCCCTGTTACCTGAATGGCGAATTCACACTTTTGCCCGACGCCAAGATCAGCGTCATGGACCGGGGTTTCATCTTTGGCGACGGGGTGTACGAGGTCGTGCCCGTGTACGGCGGCCAGCCCTTTCGCTTTGCCCAGCACATGGCCCGGCTGGCGCGCAGCCTGGCGGAGTTGCGCCTGCCCAATCCCTTGACGGACAAGGAGTGGTTCGCCGTCGCATCTAATTTGATAGCACGCTACACAGATTCCACGAGGGCTAGCGCTCAAAACAACGACCAGCTCATCTACATCCAGATCACCCGGGGCGTGGCCATGCGCGACCACGCCATGCCCGACAACATCACCCCCACCGTGTTCGCCATGACCAACCGCATGGTGCTGCCGTCTGCCGAACAGCGTGCCAAAGGCGTAGCCTGCGTGACAGCCGACGACTTCCGCTGGGAGAAGGCGCATATCAAAACCACCAGTCTGCTGGGCGCAGTGTTTGCCCGCCAGATGAGTGTGGATGCCGGTGCCGTAGAAACAGTGATGTTTCGCGACGGCTACCTTAGCGAAGCCGCCGCCAGCAATGTCTGGTTGGTCAAAGACGGCACCGTTCTGGGGCCACCCCGCGACAACTTGGTGCTCGAAGGCATTCGCTACGGCTTGATCGAAAAACTCTGCCAAGCCCAAGGATTGGGGTTCGCGCTGCGCCGCATCCACCGGGATGAAGTGCTGGCCGCCGACGAGCTTTTACTCTCCAGCGCCTCCAAAGAGGTGCTACCTGTCACGCTGCTGGACGGTCAACCCGTGGGCGACGGCCAGCCGGGCCGGGTGTACCGCGCGCTGTATACCGGCTACCAGGCCGCCAAGAAGGAACAGCAGCCCGCGACCGACACCGCGCCTTTGGCGAATTCCTTGTCGGCATGATTTGCGTCCCCATCTAAGCCCTATGACCATGACTTCTGACACGCCCCCCGCTAACACCCCGACCGCAGCTGACGCCGCGCCCGATCCACGCAAAGAGTCCCTGATCGAGTACCCGTCGCTGTTTCCCATCAAGGTGATGGGCCTCAAGGTGGACGGCATGGTGGGCGCCATCACGCACATTGCCCACCAGTTCGACCCGACATTCGACGCCAGCACGATTGAGCTGCGCGAGAGCAAGGGTGGCAAATACATCGGTGTGACGATCACCGTGACCGCGACCAGTCGCGAGCAGTTGGATGAGCTGTACCGCACGTTGTCTACGCATCCGATGGTCAAAGTGGTGTTGTGACCATAGACATCCGCCACCTCGGCCGTGTGGACTACGAGCCCACGTATGCCACCATGCAGGCCTTCACAAGCGAAAGAAGCCTGCAGCCCTCGTCCGATGTGCCTGACCAGCTATGGATTTGTGAGCACCCTCCGGTTTTCACGCAAGGCTTGGCGGGCAAGGCGGAGCACATTTTCATGCCCGGCGACATCCCGGTAGTGCAGACCAACCGCGGCGGGCAGGTCACCTTTCACGGGCCGGGCCAGGTGGTCGGGTATCCGCTGATCGACCTTAAGCGGGCTGGCTACTTCGTCAAGGAGTATGTGTACCGGATTGAAGAATCACTGATCCGCACGCTGCTGTATTTTGGTGTGACTGGGCACCGCGTGGCCGGGGCGCCGGGGATTTATGTGCGGTTGGACGACCCCACGGGGCACGCGCTGCTAGAGCAACGGCCCCGCAAGTTGGCACCCGTTGCGGATTTGGGGTCAGAACCGATCCGCTTCGCTGCCGGATCGGGCCCAAAATCCTCCGAGCCCAACTTCACCGGCCTTGGCAAGATCGGGGCATTGGGCATCAAGGTCAGCCGCAACTGCACCTACCACGGCGTGTCGCTGAACGTGGACATGGACCTGGAACCCTTCTCGCGCATCAACCCTTGTGGGTATTCGGGCCTGCAAACGGTGGACCTTTCTACAATCGGGGTATCCGTTGGTTGGGCTGAGGCCGCCGACGTTCTGAGCCAAAAGCTCGCAACCTACCTGGCGCCCTGACGGCCACACTGCACCACTGCGCAGAGCACAACGACAAAGACACCATGACCACGACGATGACGCCTCCATCCGCAGCTCCGCAGCCCAATATCGCCACTACCCCTGCGGCCCCGGGCGGCAGCGGTCTGAACCATGTCAGCGCCAGCGCCACCGTGCGCGAGGCCCAGTCGCAGCCGGACTACGATCCCAGCGCCAAGCAAAAGGCCGCCGCCAAGCTGTCCCGCATTCCGGTGAAAGTGGTGCAAGGGGAAGTGCTGAAGAAGCCCGACTGGATCCGCGTGCGGGCCGGTTCGCCGACCACGCGCTTCTACGAGATCAAGGACATCCTGCGCCAGAACAAACTGGTCACCGTCTGCGAAGAAGCATCCTGCCCCAATATCGGTGAATGCTTTGGCAAGGGCACGGCCACCTTCATGATCATGGGTGACAAGTGCACGCGGCGCTGCCCCTTCTGCGACGTGGGCCACGGCCGCCCCGACCCGCTGGATGTCAACGAGCCCGAGAACCTGGCCAAGACGGTGGCTGCGTTGAAGCTCAAATACGTGGTCATCACCAGCGTGGACCGCGATGATTTGCGCGACGGCGGTGCCCAACACTTTGCCGACTGCATCAACCGTATCCGCGAACTCTCGCCCACCACGCAGATCGAGGTGCTGGTGCCCGACTTCCGCGGCCGCGACGACCGCGCGCTCAACATCCTGAACGCTGCGCCGCCCGACGTCATGAACCACAACCTGGAAACCGCGCCGCGCCTGTACAAAGAGGCACGCCCCGGCTCCGATTACCAGTTCAGCCTGAACCTGCTGAAGAAATTCAAGGCCCTGCACCCCGGCGTGCCGACCAAGAGCGGCATCATGGTCGGCCTGGGCGAGACCGACGAAGAGGTGCTGCAGGTCATGCAGGATATGCGCGACCACGACATCGACATGCTGACCATTGGCCAGTACCTGGCGCCAAGCACGTCGCACCTGACCGTCAAGCGCTACGTGCACCCCGACACCTTCAAGATGTTCGAGGCCAAGGCGTATGAGATGGGCTTCAAGCACGCGGCTGTGGGCGCTATGGTTCGCAGTAGCTACCACGCAGACCAACAGGCAGGACACGCCTTAGGCGCACCGGCGGCTTGAACCGAATTACTCCTATTTTTATAGCGCTATACGCATATTCCACGAGAGCCAGGGGTCAATTGGATGCAGAGCAATCCGTCCGCAAGCGCCCTCTGGTTTGAGCCCCGTTCGCTGCAAGCCCTGGCTGACAGCGGAGCCTGGACACGCGGCACGAACCTGTTCCGCAACCAGCAAGTCCTGAGCCTGGACATCGAGCCCACCCGCGACCACTGGCTGGTGCTGGGCGAAGTGCAGGGCAGCCAGAAGCTGCCCTACGAGGTCTCCATCGCCATGGCGATCACACCCGAAGGCAAGCTGGCCTACTGGGACTGCATCTGCGATTGCCCGGTGGGCAACGACTGCAAACACGGCGTGGCGCTGATGCTCAAGGCGGCTTACCAAGGTCTGCGGGTACTGGGCGTGCACGCGGCCGACGTGCCGGCCATCGTGCCGATCCGGCCATCGCCCGAACAGGTTGAAGCCAGCCGCCTGGCGACGCTGGCCCGCGCGCAGGAGCTGGCACGGCAGGATGCCGAATCCAAGCTGCTGCTTTGGCTGAGTGAGCTGGACTATGCCAAGGGCGTGCGCCCGCCCCCCGATCCGAACGCCTACAACGCGCTCAATGGCCGCAGCGCGGAGCGGCCCGAGCACTATGTGTACCTGCTCACCGTGCATGGCGGACAAGGCCCCCGGCCGCACCTGGAAATAGAAGCCGTGGTGTCCTACCCCAAGGTCCACGGCGGCTGGGGCAAGCCCCGGGCCATCAAGTCCGCACCGTCCAAAGGCCAGGCCATCTATGACCGCGCCAGCCCGCTGGACCACGAGCTGCTGGATCTGATACGCGCCATGCCGCGCCCGCAGGGTTTCAACAGCTTCGGCGCTTACCGTTCCAGCGCCACGCCCCATGGCAGCATTGGGCAACTGGCCTTGGAGTTGGCCAGCCGCACCGGGCGTTTGTTTCTGGATGATGGCAAGGGCAACCCAGGCACTGCCGTCCAGTGGGGGCCGCCCCGCACTGTCCATTGGCAGTGGCAGGAGGTGCCCAGCCCCAACGGCAGCGAGCCGGCTTGGGCCTTGCGCGCGCGTCTGCACGATGCCTCCGCCAAACTGTGCCTGAACAGCCCGCCGTTGTACCTGGATGCCAGCCAGGGCCTGTGCGGTCTGGCGCAGGCCGATGGGATGGCATCGGCGCAATTGGACGTGCTGCTCAAGGCGCCGCCCTTGCAAGCCGCCGCGCTGCAAGCACACCAGGCAGAGTTGCAGCAGCGCCTGGGAAACATCGCACTGCCACCGGTATTGCAGGCGCTGACGCCACTCAAGGGGATCACGCCCGTGGCCTGCTTGCGACTGAGTCCAGTTGCGCCCGGCGAAGTGGTACTCAAAGGCCTGCTGCAGGCCCAACTGAGTTTTGACTATGCTGGCCACCGCGGTTGGTGGACCGGCACGGGCGCCACTGTCGTCATCGACGGGACTAAGGAGCGCTTGCTGCTGTACCGCGACACCGAAGCCGAGCTGGATGCCATGTCGCGCCTGATGGACCTGGGCCTGCACCCGGCCCACAGCGGTGTGTTCGCCATCCCCGGCAACGCGCCGCAGCAGCCCTGGCTGCAATGGGCCGATGTGGACTATGCGCCGCTGCGCGAGTCGGGCTTTGAGGTCACGCTGGATGATGCGCTGACGGGCTGGATCACCCATGTGGACGCGCTGGCGGTAGAACTGCGTCCGCAACAAACGCGCAAGCCTGTAAAACCCGCAGCACCTGAAAAGCTCGAGAAACCCGAAGAGCCCGCAAAACGCGGCAAAGCCCGCACAGCCACAGCCGCCGAGCCCGTACAGACCGATGACGCAGGCGCCACCTCGCCCTGGTTTGATTTGTCGCTGGGCATGGAGATCAACGGCCAGCGCCATAACATCCTGCCGCTGCTGCCCAGCCTGATTGCCACCGCGGCCAACAGCCCCCGGCACCCAGAAACACGCCTGCCCGAACTGCCGCCTTTTGTCTACCTGCCCAATACCCTGCCGGGGCAAGGCATTGGCTTTATCCGCTTGCCGACCGAGACACTCAAACCTTGGATGGCCGCGCTCTTGGAGCTGTTCGGCGACCGCGACCATGACTTCAGCGGCGACAGCCTGAAGCTCTCGCGCCTGGACGCCCTGCGCACCACCGCCGCGTTGGGCGAAGGCGCGGTGTGGGAGGGTGCGCAGCAGTTGCGCGACATGGTTCAACGCCTGAGTGGGCGCGCCGAGATGCCCGAAGTGGCGGTACCGACCAGCGTGCAAGCCAGCCTGCGCCCCTACCAACAACAAGGCCTGAACTGGCTGCAGTTTTTACGCGAACACGGCCTGGCCGGCATCCTGGCCGACGACATGGGTCTGGGTAAGACGCTGCAAACTCTGGCCCATATCCAGGTCGAGAAAGACGCCGGTCGGCTCACACACCCGGCACTCATCATTGCGCCCGTGAGCCTGATGGGCAACTGGCGGCGCGAGGCCGAACGCTTTTGCCCCGACTTGCGCACGCTGGTGCTGCACGGCAAAGAGCGCCACGACGCCGCCCACGCGATGACCGAACACGACATCGTCATTGCGCCCTACTCGCTGCTGCAACGCGACAAGGAGCGCTGGCTGGAGGCACAGTGGCACATCGTCGTGCTCGACGAGGCGCAAAACATCAAGAACGCCAGCACGCACGCCGCACAGGTGGTGGGCCAGTTGCAGACCCGGCACCGCCTGTGCCTGTCCGGCACACCGATGGAAAACCATCTGGGTGAAATCTGGAGCCTGTTCCACTTTTTGATGCCGGGTTTTCTGGGCAGCCAGGCGCGCTTCAAGGAGCTGTTTCGCACGCCCATCGAAAGACAAGGCGACCCAGAGCGCCTGCACCAACTGCGCGCCCGCATCACGCCCTTTATGCTGCGCCGGACCAAGGCATTGGTGGCCAGCGAACTACCGCCCAAGGTCGAGACGATCGAGCGCGTGGAGCTACTGGGCAAGCAGGCCGACCTGTACGAAACCATTCGTTTAGGCATGGAAAAAACCGTGCGCGAGGCGCTGAACACCAAGGGCCTGGCCAAGTCACAAATCACGATTCTGGATGCGCTGATGAAGCTGCGCCAGGTCTGCTGCGACCCGCGCCTCTTGAAGCTCGCGGCGGCACAAAAGGTCAAGACCTCGGCCAAGCTGGAACAGCTGATGGAGCTGCTGCCCGAGATGGTGGCCGAGGGGCGGCGCATCTTGTTGTTCTCGCAGTTCACCAGCATGCTGACGCTGATCGAGGCGGAGCTGAAGCCGCGCGGCATCCCCTGGGTCAAGCTCACCGGCCAAAGCCAGAACCGCGACGCACTGATCGAGCAATTCACCAGCGGCGCCGTGCCGCTGTTCCTGATCAGCCTGAAGGCCGGCGGCGTGGGCCTGAACCTGCCGCAGGCCGACACCGTCATCCACTACGACCCGTGGTGGAATCCGGCCGTCGAAAACCAGGCCACCGACCGCGCCCACCGCATCGGCCAGACGCAGACCGTGTTCGTGCACAAGCTGGTGGCGCAGGGCACGATTGAAGAACGCATCCTGGCACTGCAGGAACGCAAGGCGGCGCTGGCCGACAGCATGTACAGCGGCGCCACCGGGCGCAAGCAGCCGCTGTTTACGGAAGGGGATTTGGCGGAGTTGTTGCGGCCGCTGTCGGAGTAGCGTTGGTCGATGCGTAGATTTGGACAGCGTCGGCAACAAATATGCCCCCGATATTCCATGTTATTCATTAGCCAATCTATTGGTTTTTTGACATAGTCCGTTTAACGATACATACTTACAAAAAAGTATCTATTAATGAATGCCCCTGCTCTCACCCTGACCGAACACCTGCGCGCCTTGCTGGCGCAGGGCGGCCTATGCACCGCGCAGCAGCTGCAAGCCGCCACGGGCATGAGCCAGCCCAGCATTTCGCTGGCACTGAATAAATTGGGCGCCGAGGTCTGCAAACTGGGCGCGGCCCGCAGCACGCGCTACGCGCTGATGCAGACGATTCTGGGCTTGCCAGCACAGCAAACCCTGACATGGACCACGCCGGACGGCCATCTGCAAACCTTTGGCAGCCTGCACTTTCTGCAAGGCAGCCAGGTTTACGTGCGCTGCCAGATGGGTGGAGATAGTAAGAAGAGCGCGGACTGGTTGAGCCCGCCCGGGCAACTGCCCTGGTTTCTACAAACCCTGCGCCCTCAGGGCTTTTTGGGTCGGCAACTGACCCGCCTGCGGCCCGACTTCCCCACCGACCCCGATACCTGGCGCACCGAGCAGGTGCTGTACATGGCCATCAACCATGCGGGCGACCCGCCCGGGGCGCTGAACCTGGGCGAGACCGTGGGTCGCTGCGTGCCAGTGGCTGGGAATGGAGTGTCCGACTTGTCCGCGCACTTCGACACCCTGGCCCGCACGGTCAGCCAGACGCTACCCGCCGCATCCAGCGCGGGGGGGGAGCAACCCAAGTTCGTCACGGAAGTCGATACACCCGAGGGACAACACCAGCACCTCATCGTCAAGTTCAGCCCCCCGCGCGGCACACCGTTCGGCGAACGCTGGCATGACTTGCTGCACTTGGAACACTTGGCTTTGGCCGTACTGGCAGAGCACGGGGTGCCCGTTGCGGGCGCGCGCATCGTGGAGTCCCGCGAACGCACTTATCTGGCCTCTGAACGCTTTGACCGCGTGGGGCTGGAGGGCAAGCGCCATGTGGTGGCCGCGTCTGCCGTCCATGACGCCTTCGTGGCCGCGCCCCGCCAGCACTGGGTCGCCACCTGCGAGGCCTTGGCCGCGCAAAAACGGCTGACCCAAGCCCATGTGGATACGGTGGCCAGTGCCTATTTGTTTGGCCAGGCCATCGGCAATACCGACATGCACTTTGGCAACCTGTCCTTCTTTGTGGATGACGTGTTACAGCCCGCATTGGCACCCACACCGGTGTACGACATGCTGCCGATGATGTGGCGTCCCGGCATACACAGCGGTGCGTTGGACGCCTCGCCTGTGCAACCGCAAAACCAACCTGCGGGATACGCAGACCTGGCGGCCCGCGTCCGCGCCTGGGCTATCACTTACTGGGAACGCGCCGCCAGCCTGCCCGCGCTAAGCCCCGCGCTGCGTGCAGCCAGCGCGGAGAATGCGCGCCTGCTCAAACGCTTGTAGGGTACGGTCTATGTTGTGTTGTGTTGCGCTGTCGATATGCGCTATTATTTTAATAGCATTACATGCATATTTTACGAGGACTATCGGCTGATTCTTCTTAAGCTTGTCTTCCTCCATCCGCTACAAGGCACCCAGAAACGCCACCAAGTCACCCGCCTCCTGAGCCGTCAACCGCAGCGCCGCGCGTTCGGTGTGGCCCACCGCCGCAGCCGGGGCGCGTACGTAGTGCTGCACCACCTCCTGCAGTGAAGCCATTTGCCCGGCGCGCATATACGGCGCACGCTGACCCACGCCGCGCAGGCTGGGCGTCTTGAACGCGCCCTCCAGCGCCGGGTCGTTGACGGCCATGAAGCGCAACTCCTGGCACTGGCCGGGCTTGGCGTCGCTGAACGGCCCCAGGCAATTGAAGACGTCCTGTTGCACCTTGGCCGTGGCCGCAGCCCGGCCGCGGTCCAGATGCGCGGCGCCGCGGGGTGGCACGCCGGTGTTGTGGAAGTGCTGGTCGCTGAGCAGCGGGCCGTTGTGGCAGGTCACGCACTGGCCTTTGCCGACAAAGATGCGCAGGCCGTTGACTTCGGACGGCGTCAGTTGCGGCCAAGGGTGCACCGCCGTCTGCTGTCCGGGGTGTGCTGCATTGGCCGCGCCACGGGTCAGTCCCTCCACATAGTGGTCAAAACGCGACTCGCTGTGCTGCAGGGTTTTCTCGAACGCAGCAATCGCTTTGCCCATGTTGGCGAATACGCGGTTGATGTCGGCTTGGGTTTTTACGTCCAGCCCCCTCCAGGCCAACTGCTGCTCTATCGATCCCGCCGGCGCTGCATCCAGCGGCACGTGGCGCAGGTCGGGCAGTGGTGCGAACAGCGACTCATATTCAGCGCGGTAGTGGGTTTTCAGCAGGTGGGCATAGCGCGTACGGTTACCGCCATGCTCGACGGCGTCTTCCAGCGGCCCCAAGGCCTGGGACCACAGACTGTCTTTGCGGCCATCCCAAAACAGCCAGGGGCTGTAGACGGCACCCGCCAAGGGCATGGCGCGGCGGCTGCCCTGCCCCACGCCGCGTGCCATGGGCAGGCTGTCCTGAAACTGCTTGAGGGGGTCGTGGCAGGTCGCGCAGGACACCGCCCCGTTGGCGCTGAAGCGCGGGTCGTTGAACAGGCGTATGCCCAGCGATACGGCAGTGGGCAGGTCTTCCACCGCATTGGACGGATCGTGGGGTGGCGCAGGCAGCTGGCTCAGCCGCATGGAGGCCAGCACGCCGATGTCCGCCGGGCTCCAGCCATCGGTTGCGATGGCGGCGGCGGGGGATGGCGTGGCTGCAGAGCCTGTTATCAAGAGCAACACCAGTGCCAAGGCAGTACCCATGCGGCTCAACCACCGTTTGCTGTCGCCCATGGTCATGTCGTTCCGCGGAGCAGCGGTGCTCAACGTGCAGCGCCGGGCGTGGCGACCACGGTATTGAAGGTCACCGTGTCCGAAGCCTCGGGCGTCTGGATGGCCAGTTTGATTTCCCACCAACCGGTCATGCTGAACTTCATGCCCTCCAACAGGTACACGCCATCGCCCAGCTCCTGCGTGACCTGGGGTTGCGTGGGCAGGCCGTGGCCGTGCTGCGGCATGCCGCCATCCACACCGATACGGGCATGGGCGACCGGCAGGCCTGCGGGCGACTTCAGGCGGATCTTCCAGCTGTGGATCTGGTTGATGGTGGCCGGTGTGGCCGGGGGCTCCAGCGACACCACAAATTTCTTTCCCACGCTGGCGTGCGTCTGCGACAAGTCCAGGTCAGCGGGTGGCGTGGAGCAGGCAACAACAAGGCTGACAAGCGCGGCGGTTCCCAACAGACGGGCGATGGTTCTGACCATGGAAAAATCCTCAAACAAAAGAAGGGATAGCGGGCGCGTTGGCAGGCAGTTACCCGGTGTTGCCGTGGCGGCGCGCTGGACAGGGTGTGAACGATAGGCGCTGCAAGACTGGCAGAATGGACAATCTAGTCGCATTTCTTGCCAATCCTCGATTGACCTCCCATGACCGCACCCCACAAAGCCAGCCGCAGTAGCTCCGCCACCCGCGACATCGCCGTACTCGGCTTCGACGGCGTACAGACGCTGGACGTGGTCGGCCCTATGGAGGTGTTTGCGCTGGCCAACCGCTATGCCAAAACCGGGCCACCGCCCTACCGCGTGGTGCTGGCTTCGGCCACGGGCGGCAGCATCCACACCAACGCGGGGCTGGAGCTGGCGGGCTCCACGGCACTGGCGGATCTGCCCAAAAAGCTGGACACGCTGGTGATTGCCGGTGGTAGCGAAGTGGCTCTGCGCGCCGCCATCGTGGACCCGGTGCTGATGGGCCAGTTGAATGCCCGTGCCAAGCACACGCGGCGCATGTCCAGCGTGTGTGTCGGTGCCATTGTGCTGGCCGCGACGGGGCTGCTGGATGGGCGGCGTGCCACCACGCACTGGGAACACTGCGCGCTGATGCAGCAGATGTTTCCCGCCGTGCAGGTGGAGCCGGACGCGATCTTTGTAGCCGCGGCGCCGTTCTACACGTCGGCCGGCGTGACGGCAGGCATTGACCTGAGCCTGTCTCTGGTGGAAGCGGATTGCGGCTCGGCCGTGGCGCTGGCCGTGGCACGCAACCTGGTGTTGTTCATGCGGCGCCCGGGCGGACAATCACAGTACAGCGCGGGTCTGCAATTGCAGACGATGGCCACGCCGCGCCTGCGCACGCTGGTGACCGCCATTGTGGAAGACCCCAGCGGCGACCTGCGCGCACCGCTGCTGGCCGACCAGGTGGGCATGAGCGAGCGCACCTTCCAGCGCGTGTTCCGCAAGGAGACCGGGTTGACCCCGGCACATTTTGTGGAGGCGGCACGGGTGGACCGCGCCAAGGCCTTGCTGGAGACCTCACACTGGCCACTGGCGCGGGTAGCGTCTCGCGCAGGCTTCGGCAGCATGGACGCCCTGCACCGCGCCTTCCACAAGCGCGTGGGGGTGACGCCTGGGCTGTACCGCGAGCGGTTCGGGCCGCTTTAGCGCGCAGTGGCCCCGAACCCCTGGTAGTTGGCGCCAACCAGATAGCGGTAGCGGTTGGCACTGTCATTGACCCAGTTGGCCGATCCAGCGCCATTGGGAGCGGCTGTCAGCACCATATCGGGTGTCAGCGACAGTTGGACACCGCTAAATCGCGTGAATACGCCGCTGCCATCCACCTGTATCGCCAAGGTTCCTCCAAGCGCCGCATTCGCCGCAGTCTGCAGTGCTTGGGGTGCCAAAAAGGCGGGGCGCAAAATCTGCACATTGCCTGCTTTGTCGGTAAAACGCAGTACATTGTCCGCTCCAAACTGCAAGCTGGGCGTGCCCGTGGCTGGGCCCTGGGTCACGAAGTAATCCGGGCGCACGCTGTACAGGCTTCCACCCACAGTTGCGGTGTACACGCCCCTGGCGTCCATATTTACATTCAAGCCCATGGTATTCAGAGCTGCGCCCAAGTCAGCCAGATTGGCCACCGCCGGCACTACGGTGAAAGTTCCACAGCTGGTGCCTACGTCCAGCGCGTTATCGCTGCCCAGGAATAAACCAACTCCGCGTGCAGTGCCCGTATTGGCTTCTATCGGATAGAAGCTAATGGTCTGTCCGCCAACCAAGATGCGGGCGGAACCATTGGCCGATTGCCCCAGATAACTGGCTTCTGCGCCCAGCAATTGCTTGACTGCAGCAAGCAGGCAAGTGGTCATGCCGGGGCCACTGCCACTGGCCAGGTCCAATACAGGAGGTGCCGAGGCAATACCTGGCACGCCGGGTGCGGCCACGTGTTGGGGAATAGGGGGTAGCGCTACTGGCACCACAGCCGTGTACGTAATAGTGATGGTGCCGTCGAAGCCTATCGCGCCGAATAGGCCGATTTGACCGCCATTGGTTCCCAAGGAATAGGTCGCACCTGCCGGCCCCGTGCTTCCGCCGCCGCCGCCGCCGCCGCCGCGTTTGCCGCCGATGCCGCTGAAACCGGCGGCGCCGATGCCGCCGCCGCCGCCGCCGCCCCAGCCGCCTCCTCCTCCTCCTCCGGCGCCGCTGTCCGCAGCGCCGCCGGCACTACCACCAGCGCCACCGCTGGCGCTCCCAGTGCCAGATCCCGCAACCCCGCCGCTACCGCTCGTGCCAGCACCAGCCCCAGCCCCGCCCGGCCCTCCATTACCGTCGCCGCCCTGGGCAGCGCGGCTGAAGCCACTGGCGCCACCGGAGCCACCACTGCCGCCGACGCCGCCAATACCCCCTGTGGCACCGTTACCGCCGCCGCTTGCACCGCCTCCATCGCCACCCCCACCACCAACCTCGCCGGGCAAAGTGGCGTACCCACCACCACCGCCGCCACCTGCGATGATCTGATGGGCAGAGCCAGCATCAACATTGCTTGAACCGCCGCCAGCACCACCGCCAGCACCACTGCTGCCACCCCCACCGCCACCGCCGACATACAAACTCAGCACCTGCCCTGGCACGACGGCAAGCATTGCAGTAACCTTGCCCCCACGACCACCATTGCTCTGATTCGAGTAACCGCCGCCCCCACCGCCGCCAATGGCAACAATTTGCACCGAGCTGACATTGGCCGGCACGGTCCAGGAACTGGCAACACCCACAGGTGCTCTATAAGTCACTGGGTCCGCACGCGCGCTAACAGCGCTTGCGAGAACCAAAATGGTCACACCGATGGCGGGTAGGCAACGGCGTAACAGGTCGACTGGGCGATGGGTTTGCCCGGACAGAATGGCAGAGGATAGTTGTAGCAAGGTCGCTCCTTGTGGACAGGTAAAAATGAACCTCACCCACTCAGACGCAGACGACTAGAAAACTACGACATCTATTTTGAAAAAAATTTCGGCAATTTTTTTAGGCGAATTCGACCCACGGCCAGTGAAAAAATTTCGACTGCTCTGCTAAAACCGGGCCCTTGCGCATTTTGCGGCACGGTGCCGCGTGTTTACCGCCCGGCCGACTTTGCAAACCCGCCTTCGGCCCAGGCCACGGCGCTGCTGCGGCTCAGCTTGAAGGATGGCGCAACGCGCACCTCGGCCAGCAATTCGTCACCGTCGCCTCGGGCACTCAGCACGGCGGACGGGTTTTCTTCATCGGGTTCGATGTCAAGGTTCACGGTGATGCGGGCCTCGCCGACGGTGACGGCAATGCTCTGGTGCAGCGACGCGTGCAGCTGCTGCTCGCTGCGGCGCACGAATTCGCTGGCGGTCTTGACCAGGGTGTTGAAGGCGGCGCCATCCAATGGCTTGGGGTTTTTCTTGTCGCGGCCCATGGTCCAGGGGCCGACCAGTGCGGGCTCGGCTGCGCCGTCCTTCGTCATGACTACGGCCCAGCCGTCGTCGTCTTCGTTTTTGATGACGCTGGCGGTCCAGCCAGCGTCGTGCCACAGGCGGGGCTCTTGGATTTTTTCGGATTCTGGATCGGTCACGGGGAGAGGTTTGGTTGAAATGGGGCAGACGGCGATCGCGGCTGACGAGCAGGGGATGCTACCCCACAGACCGCCCGCGCCGCTCGCATCGCCTTCAAATCGCAAACACACTCTCTAAAATCCGGCGATGCGCACCCACCGCTTATTCCACACCGCCACGCCATGAGCACCACCAGCACCACCACGCTGCTGGCTTTGGGCGCCATCTTTCTGTGGGGCACGCTGGCGCCGCTGGGCGTGGTGCTGCAGCACGTGCCACCGTTTCTGCTGACCGGCCTGGGCCTGCTGGTGGGCAGCCTGATTGCGTTGCCCCTATCCGGCGGCAAGCTCGCCAGAATCGCCGTGCCCCCGCGCACGCTGGGGCTGGGCGTGTACGGCCTGTTTGGCTTTCACTTTTTGCTGTTCATCGCACTGCGCAACGCGCCGCCGGTGCAGGCTAATCTGGTGAACTATCTGTGGCCACTGGGTATTGTGCTGATGGCGCCGATGTTCCTGCCCGGCATCCGGCTGCGCGCGTTGCATGTGGCAGCGGCGCTGCTGGGATTTGCCGGGGCGGCGCTGGCGATTCTGGGGGGCACGGGTAACGGCGGTGGCCAGGGCATGCAGGGCGGGTTTGCGTGGGGTTATGTGCCTGCTCTGGCTTCGGCCTTTGTGTGGGCCAGTTATTCGCTGCTGACGCAGCGCGTGGCACCCTTCCCCAGTGCGGCCATCGGGCTGTTTGGTCTGGTGTCGGGTGTGTTGTCCTTGTTGTGCCATGCGGCGTTGGAGCCCGCCGTTGCGCTGAGCACCATGGACTGGGCCTTGATCGCCGCCATGGGCCTGGGCCCGCTGGGTGCGGCGTTTTATCTCTGGGATGCGGCGCTGAAGCGGGGTGATGCACGGCAGATTGGTGTGTTGTCGTTCCTGACGCCGCTGCTGTCCACGCTGGCCCTGCTGTGGGTGCGGCACGAGGCGCCCAGCCCGTCCGTGGCGCTGGCTGCGGCCATGATCATTGGCGCTGCCGTTTTGGGCTCCCGCGCCAAAGCTTAGTAGCGAATTGGGCCGCTAGCCCTCGTAAAATATACGGTAGGCGCTACGAATACTGTAGCAATCCTAATTACCCGTCATCTCCAGCGCAGGGTCTTCCGCATCGCGCACGCGTTGCGCCCACGGCGCCAGTTTGGCGGTATCGGCGCGCAAGATCTCTTGTTTGACCGCCAAAATCTGCGCCGGGTGCATGGAGAAGCTGCGCAGGCCCAGGCCCAGCAGCAGGCGCGTCAGACCGATGTCGCCCGCCATCTCACCACACACGCTGACGCCCTTGCCCTGGGCGCGGCATTCGGCAATGGTGTCGGCCACCAGGCGCAGCACGGCGGGGTGTAGCGGGTCGTACAAATGGGCGACCGATTCATCGGCCCGGTCAATGGCCAGCGTGTACTGGATCAGGTCGTTGGTGCCGATGGACAGAAAATCAAAGTGCTTCAGAAACAGACGCAGGCTCAGGGCAGCAGCGGGAATCTCAATCATCGCGCCGAGCTTGACCGGGCCATATGCCACGCCGCGGTTGTCCAGCATGGCGCGGGCCTGGTCCAGGTGGGCCAGCGTCTGGCGGATCTCGCGCGCATGGGCAAGCATGGGCACCAGCAGGTGCACCTTGCCGTGCGCTGCGGCGCGCAGGATCGCACGCAGTTGCGTCAAGAACATCGCCGGGTCGGCCAGGCTCCAGCGGATGGCGCGCAGGCCCAACGCCGGGTTCAGGTGGGCGTGGTCGCGCAGCGAATCGTCCAGCGGCTTGTCCGCGCCTACGTCTACGGTGCGAATGGTGACCGGCAGGCCCTGCATGCCTTCCACGGCGCGTTTGTATGCCTGGTATTGCTCTTCTTCGCCGGGCAGGCGGCCCTGGCGGCCCATGAACAGAAATTCACTGCGGAACAGGCCGACGCCCACGGCACCGGCTTTGACGGCGACCGCGGCGTCTTCGGGCATTTCGATGTTGGCCAGCAGCTCCACCTTTTCGCCGTCCAGCGTGACGGACGGCGTGTGCAGCAGGCGTTGCAGTCGGCCACGCTCCAGTTCGCGCTGGCGCTGCTTGAAGCCGTATTCGGCCAGGATGATGGGCGACGGGTCGACGATGACCACACCGGCATCGCCGTCGATGATGACCCAGTCGTCCTGGCGCACCAGTTGGCTGGCCAAGCGTGCGCCCACGACGGCGGGTATGTCCATGCTGCGCGCAACAATCGCGGTGTGCGAGGTCTTGCCACCGACATCGGTGATAAACCCGGCGAATACGCTTTGCTTGAACTGCAGCATGTCGGCGGGAGACAGATCGTGTGCGATCAATATCAGCGGCACGTCTACCGTGTCGTCCAGCAGCAGGTCTTGCTGCGAAGGTTTGCGGCCACCACGCTGGCTCTGATGCGCCACTACGGGCGAGCCCTTGCCCTTCATGGCGCGTAACACGCGTTCGGCGATCTGCTCGAGATCAGCCTTGCGCTCGCGCAGGTACTCGTCCTCCATCTCGTCGAACTGGCGAGCGATGATTTCCAGTTGTGTGGTCAATGCCCATTCGGCGTTGTACAGGCGCTCGGTGATCCAGTGCTTGACTCCGCCGACCAGGTCGTCGTCTTGCAGCAGCATCAGGTGGACGTCGAGCAAGGCGCCCAGTTCGTGCGGCGCCTCTTTGGGGCCCATCTGCGTGATGGTCTCCTGCAGGCGGTGGATTTCGTCGATGACCGCATTGCGGCCCATGCGCACGCGGTCGATCTCGGCTTCCACCTCATGGGACTGGACGAAATAGTGGGCCACATCGACACGGCTGGACGCCACGAGCACGGCCCGGCCGATGGCCACGCCGCGGGATACGTTCAAACCGTGGATGGCAAAAGTCATCTGAAAGCCTTATTCGCCTTCGCCGAACTTGTCGGCGATGATGGCTAAAAGGGCGTCCATGGCTTCTTGTTCACGATCGCCTTCGGTATCGATGACGACTTCAGAGCCAATCCCGGCGGCCAGCATCATTACGCCCATGATGCTCTTGGCGTTCACCCTGCGTTCACCCTTGGCAATCCACACTTCGCACGGAAAGCTGCCCGCCAGCTTGGTCAGTTTGGCCGATGCACGGGCGTGCAAGCCCAATTTATTGCTGATGGTCGTTGATGTTTTGATCATGCGGTTTTCGGGTCTGATTTTGGGGCGCAGTCACTGCAACTTGCATGATGCACTGGGCACCACCTGATAGGGCTCTGGAGACCAGGATGTCCAGCGGTTCATGGCGGTAGTTGACGGTGCGCAGCAGCATGGGCAAATTGACACCGGCTACCAGTTTGGAATGCACACCATCCACCACCTTCTGCGCCACATTGCACGGGGTGGCACCAAACACATCGGTCAGCACCAAGGTGTTGGGCGCGCCCAGCTGTTGCAGCAGGGCCTGTGCGGCGGCGCGTGTCGTGTCGGTGGATGCATTGGGCGATACATCAAGCGCCAGCACACCGCCCGCCGTTTCCGGGTAGACGTGCAACACACACTCCCGCAATGCGCTGGCCAGCGGCGCGTGGGCGATGATGAGGATTCCGGTGTTCATGGGGTATAGGAGTCGATTATGGCGTCTTTGCCAACCGCGATCACATCAGACCCCCACGGCCGGGGCCCTATTGCAGGCGTAGCTCAGAAAACAACAGTTCGGACATCTCTTCTTGGTCCAGCTTGGTCCCATAGACCGCCACATGGTAGATGTCTTGCCCCTTGGTGAGCCAGGCCAGTCGGGCTTGCACAGCCGTGCCATCGGGGCGTTTACCGTCCATCTTTTCCAGATTGAATGCCGCAGTATCGGACGGCGCAGCGCTGCCAGGTGTGCCGCCTATTGCGCGGGCCTGTGCTTTGCCGGGAACCAACTTTGCCAATGGCAAGGACTGGGTCTGCACGGCGCTGGCCCGAAGATTGGCCAAGGTGGATTGGCGCCAGGCCACCTGTGTAGCGCCTACCTGGGCGGCATCGGCGATGTGCACATGGCTGATGGCATACAGCGCGCCGCCCGCCTCGCAGCCCGACATTTGCAGCACGGTGTTCTGCGACCCCAGCTGCACGGTCCGCGTAGCATGGTCAGGTTTGCATGGGAGCAAAGCGACCAGGCCTTCGATCGGCACCTCGCGCCAATTCAACGCAGGGCTGCAGGCTGTCGTGGCAAGGATGGCGAGCGCAAAAGTAGCAGCCGTAGCCCAAGCGGATACACGCCGCAGGGACTGCACTCTCACTTCAGTGCGCCGAACACCTTGGTCAGAATGGCGCTGCCGTAGCCGACCGGGTTTTGGCGGATTTTCTTTTCTTCTTCAGAGATCATCAGGAACAGGCCGTCCAGCGTTTTGTTGGTGACGTATTGCTGGACGTTGGCGTCTTCCTTCTTCAGCAAACCCATTTCCGAGGCTTTGCCAGCGACCTCGTTGTACTTGTCGGCCAGTCCGATTTTTTCGGTCGCGCGGGTCACAACCGGCAAGAACGCTACGGCCAAGGCCGGGCGGGTTTTGGAGGCGAAAAAATCGGTGACCGCGGTATCGCCACCGCTCAAGATACCCTTGGCGTCGTTGACGCTCATGGTCTGCACTGCATTGCTCAGCAGGTTTTTAGCTTGCGGCACCGCTGCTTCTGCACCGCGGTTCATAGCGGTGACCAGTTCGTCCACACGGCCACCTTGGCCAAAACGGCGCAGCAAGTTGGCCGCGTCGTTCAAGGCGCCGGGCAGGTTGATGCGTACGCGGTCGTTGCCCAGAAATCCATTCTCGGCACCCAGGATACCGATGGCCGACAAGGCGCCTTTCTCCAGCGCCTCCTTCAGACCTTTGGTGGCATCGGTGTTGCTGAGGTCGGACAGGCTCAGCGCGTAGGCCTGGTTCCATGCACTGGCGCTGAGCAGGGCCAGCCAGGATGCGGAACGGGCGGTGAAAAGGCGGCGGTCCATCGTTTAACTTTCTAATTCAGGTTCAGTCTTTGCGGAATGCATCGTGACAAGTCTTGCAACTACCGCCTACACCAGCCATCGTCGCCTTGATGTTGTCCAGGCTGCCGGTCTTCGCAGCGGCGCTGAACTTGGTCATTTCCACCTGCATTTTGTCCGCGTATTCGTTGAACTTGGCCTTGTCGGTCCATATCTCAGGCTTGGCCCGGTTTTCGCGACCCTTGTCGGTGCCTTCGCCAAACCCAGCCCAGGGAAGCTTGGCGGTGAATTCAGCTACGGCCGCGCTTTCAGCCGCCACTTTGGCGTCGAATGGTGCTTTGCCAGCCGCCATCGCGGCAACACGGCTGAAGTTTTGCTGCATCACAAACAAGGCGCTTTGGCGGTACTTGATGGCGTCGTCGGGCTTGGCAAATTGGGCCGAGGCGGGAATCGAGACCAACGTAGCTGCGCATGCAAGTGCGAGAGAAGCAAATGTCTTCATAGTAGTGGTGCCTAAAAGAGTTAAAAAATGAGTCCGCTGGTGGAGTCTATGCGGGGCTGCGGTTTTAGGCTATCTCAGGCGATTAGGGTTTTTACCCATGATCCAAAAATGGACATACCGGCGCCGGGTGCTAAATTCCATTCTGGTTCAGAAATGCGCACAAGGAGACCTATGGTGGTGGTGAGTAAGGTCAGGGTTTGGGATCTGCCAACGAGGCTCTTCCATTGGAGTTTGGCGGTGTGTTTTGTCGGACTGGTGGTGAGTGGCCAGATCGGCGACGCGGCCATGGTCTGGCATTTCCGCATGGGCTATGCAGTTTTGAGTTTGTTGCTGTTCCGCGTAGTCTGGGGATTTGTGGGAGGGCATTGGTCGCGCTTCAGCGCCTTCGTCGTGGGGCCTGCGGCCATTTGGCGATACCTGCAAGGGCGCGGTACCGCTGTGCAATCGGTGGGTCATAACCCCCTGGGCGCTTTGTCGGTTTTGGGCTTACTGGGATTTACCGTATTGCAAGTGGCCACTGGGCTATTCAGCGATGATGAGATTGCCACTACTGGCCCGTTGGCCAAGATGGCGCCCAGCGTGTGGGTCGGCCGGGCGACCTATTACCACTCTACCATTGGCAAATACATTCTGATCGCGCTGGTGTTGTTGCACATTGGGGCACTCATTTTTTACCGCGTGCGCCACAAGAAGAAGCTGGTGCTCGCCATGGTGATGGGTGATAAGGAGTTGGCCGGATCCTTTAAAGACGCGCGCGACGATGGCCGGTCGCGGGTGCTGGCCTGCGTGGTGTTTGCGCTGTGTGCCGGGCTTGTCGCGGGGTTGGTGCAATGGGCCGGTTGAAGGACGACGGCTCTGGCGCGGCGTCGGCCGCCGCGTCAGCCCAAGTCATGACGCCTGTGTCGTTGGCCGAACTCGATGACGTGCGGCGACTGTTTGCTGAATATGCCAAGACGCTGGATTTAGACCTGTGTTTCCAGGATTTCGACGCCGAGTTGCGACATTTGCCCGGCGAGTATGCTGCGCCGCGGGGAAGCTTGTTGATGGCAACCGTGGCGGGTGAATTGGCCGGCTGCTGTGCGATGCGGCCATTGGATGCGGTGGACTACCCGAATGCGTGCGAGATGAAGCGGCTGTACGTGCGCCCCGCCTACCGCGGTTTGCGGCTCGGTCGGCTGCTGGCCGAGACCATCTTGGAAACCGCCCGCGTGGCAGGCTACGACTGCATCTTGCTGGACACACTCAACGATATGGAAGCCGCGCGGGCGCTATACCAGGAGCTGGGGTTTGAAGACATTCCACCCTATTACTACAACCCTATTGCAGGCGCCCACTACCTTAAGGCGGAGTTGTAGACAGAAGAACACCCGGCACGCCAGGCAACTTGGCGTCCGGGGTTCGCGCGACGTATTTTGTGGAGAATTACGCTTTGGCTTGCGCGAGCAGTGTTGCCGCGTCGCTGACTTCAAACTTGCCTGGACCTTCGATATTCAGCGCGGCCACCTTGCCGTCTTTAACGAGCATGGAATAGCGGTTGCTACGCAGGCCCATGCCACGACTGGTCAGGTCCAGTGTCAAGCCGGTGGCCTGCGCAAACGCTGCACTGCCGTCGGCCAACATGCGCACTTTGCCATCGGTTTTTTGGTCACGTGCCCACGCTCCCATCACGAAGGCGTCGTTCACACTCAGGCACCAGATTTCGTCCACGCCAGCCGCCTTGAACGCAGCCACGTTCTCGACGTAGCCAGGAACATGCTTAGCAGAGCAGGTGGGGGTAAAGGCGCCTGGCAACGCAAACAGGGCAATGGTCTTGCCAGCGGTGGCCTTGGCCACGTCTACGGGGTTGGGGCCAATGCTGCAGCCTTCGCCATCGACTTCCGAAAATTCCATCAATACGGTTGCGGGAAGGGTGTCACCTACTTTAATCATGTTTGTTTGCTCCTGATGTTATGGGCTAGGGTTGGGAATGGTTTGCACAAATGCAAACGGCCCACAATTGTGGGCCGTTGAGGGGTAGCCTGTCGGCCTAAAGGGCAAGCCCTTTAAACTGCGATGGCCTTTTGCACCAAGCGGGTTGCAACCCAGTTCTTGGTCTTGGAAATCGGACGGCTTTCCGTGATTTCAATCATGTCGCCCATCTTGTAGACGCCATTTTCATCATGGGCGTGGTACTTGCTGGACTTGCCAACGATCTTGCCGTAGAGCTCGTGTTTAACACGGCGCTCGATCAGCACAGTCACTGTCTTGGCACGCTTGTCGCTGACCACCTTGCCAATCAAGGTGCGCTTGAGGGATTTTTTAGCTTCCGTCATTTATCGCTCCTTATTTGGCGGACTTGTCAGCATTTTGCGTCTCGACAAGAATGGTCTTGGCGCGAGCAATATCACGACGCGCAGTGCGGATCGTGGCTGTGTTGGTGAGTTGTTGCGTGGCTTTTTGCATACGCAGGCCAAAGTGTGCTTTTTGCAGCGCTTTGACTTCCGTCTTCAGACCATCAACGTCTTTTTTGCGCAGTTCAGTAGTTTTCATATCATTCGCTCCTGATTACTGGCCAATCATGCGGGCCACGAAGGTGGTACGCAAAGGCAGTTTGGCGGCTGCCAAACGGAACGCTTCACGGGCCAACTCTTCAGTCACACCGACGATTTCAAACACGATCTTACCGGGCTGGATTTCAGCCACGTAGTACTCGGGGTTACCTTTACCGTTACCCATACGCACTTCAGCAGGCTTTTGGGAAATTGGCTTGTCAGGGAACACACGAATCCAGATACGACCACCACGCTTCACGTGACGGGAAATGGCACGGCGTGCCGCTTCGATCTGGCGAGCTGTCAAACGGCCGCGATCTGTACATTTCAGACCGAAGTCACCGAAAGCGACCGAGCTGCCTCGTGTCGCGATGCCAGTGTTACGGCCCTTTTGCTCTTTGCGGTATTTCCGGCGAGCGGGTTGCAACATAGTTATTCTCCTTTACCGTCAGCTGCCGCAGTGCTGGTGCTGCCTGCGGTACCTGGCGCGGCGACTTTGCGAACGCGCTTAACGGTGGGTTTATCGGCGTCGGCACCGGAAGCCCCAACGGGCTTGTCGCTGCCATCGGCGGGGGCCGCATTGCTGCCTTCGGGGCGACGGGCGCCACGGGGTGCAGGACGGTCAGAACCAGAGCGAGCACCGCCACGGTCATCACGGCGTGGACCACGTGGACGACGCTCTTCTTCAGCACGGGGCTCAACAGCGGCCGGCAGGTCATTACGACCCAGCGTGTCACCCTTGTAGACCCAGACCTTCACGCCAATAATGCCGTAAGTGGTCTTGGCTTCGGAAGTACCGTAGTCAATGTCAGCGCGCAGTGTGTGGAGTGGCACGCGACCTTCGCGGTACCACTCGCAACGTGCGATTTCAATGCCATTCAGACGACCGGACGACATGATCTTGATGCCCAGGGCACCCAGACGCATGGCGTTTTGCATGGCGCGCTTCATGGCACGGCGGAACATGATCCGCTTTTCCAATTGCTGCGTAATGCTGTCGGCGATCAGCTTGGCATCGATTTCGGGCTTGCGCACTTCTTCGATGTTCACTGCCACAGGCACGCCGAGCTGTTTGCCCAGTTCGCGCTTGAGGTTTTCGATGTCTTCGCCTTTCTTGCCGATCACCACACCCGGACGTGCCGAGAAAATGGTGATGCGGGCGTTCTTGGCGGGACGCTCGATCAGAATGCGCGAAACCGAAGCATTCTTCAGTTTGGCCTTGAGGTATTCACGCACCTTGATGTCTTCGGCCAACATGCCGGCGAAATCACGGTTGCTGGCGTACCAGCGTGAAGACCAGTTGCGGCTAATCGACAAGCGAAAGCCGGTTGGGTGGATTTTTTGTCCCATATCTTCCTGGCCTCTTTCAGTTACCAACCGTCACGTACACATGGCACGTGGGTTTTCTGATTTGGTTGCCGCGGCCTTTGGCGCGGGCCGTGAAGCGACGCAGTGACGCGCCTTGTTCAACGAAGATAGAAGTAATCTTCAACTCGTCGATGTCGGCACCGTCATTGTGCTCAGCGTTGGCAATAGCGGACTCCAGAACCTTCTTGATGATCACAGCAGCTTTTTTCTGTGTGAATTGCAAGATGTTCAGGGCTGCGTCCACTTTCTTGCCGCGAATCAAATCCGCGACCAGACGGCCTTTGTCAACCGACAAACGAACGCCACGAAGGGTTGCACGTGTTTCCATGGTCAACTCCTTATTTCTTTTGGACTTTTTTGTCCGCAGGATGGCCCTTGAAAGTACGGGTCAGAGCGAACTCACCCAACTTGTGGCCAACCATTTGGTCAGTGATATAGACCGGAACGTGCTGCTTGCCGTTGTGTACGGCGATCGTCAGACCGATGAAATCGGGCAGGATCATGGAGCGGCGCGACCAAGTCTTAATCGGCTTCTTGTCCTTGGTAGCAACAGCCTTTTCAGTCTTGGCTACCAGGTGGTGGTCCACAAAGGGACCCTTTTTGAGAGAACGAGTCATTTACCTACCCCTTACTTCTTGCGACGCGACACGATCATGACCTGCGTGCGCTTGTTGTTACGGGTACGGTAACCCTTGGTCAAATTACCCCAAGGATCGACTGCATGACGGCCTTCGCCAGTCTTGCCTTCGCCACCACCGTGCGGGTGGTCGACCGGGTTCATCACCACACCGCGAACGGTTGGGCGAATACCCATCCAGCGCTTGACACCGGCTTTACCCAGGCGGCGCAGGCTGTGCTCTTCGTTGGCGACTTGGCCAATGGTTGCACGGCAGTCGATATGGACCTTGCGGACTTCACCGGATCGCAGGCGGACCTGGGCGTAAGTGCCTTCGCGGGCCAGCAGGGTTGCAGACGTACCCGCAGAGCGGATGATCTGCGCACCCTTGCCAACTTGCAATTCCACGCAATGGATGATGGAACCCACTGGGATGTTGCGAATAGGCAAAGTGTTGCCCACGCGGATCGGCGCTTCGGAACCACTCATGATGGAGGCACCGACTTCCAAACCACGTGGAGCAATGATGTACTTGCGCTCGCCGTCTGCGTAGCACACCAGAGCGATGTGCGCGGAACGGTTAGGGTCGTACTCAATGCGCTCAACCTTGGCAGGAATAGCGTCCTTATTGCGGACAAAGTCGACCACACGGTAGTGGTGCTTGTGTCCACCGCCCTTGTGGCGGGTAGTAATGTGGCCGTTGTTGTTACGACCGGCTTGCTGGAATTGTGGTTCTAGCAAGGCAGCGTGGGGCGCACCTTTGTGAAGGTGGTCACGCGAAATCTTCACCACGCCACGACGGCCTGGGGAAGTTGGTTTCATTTTGATAACAGCCATGATTACGCAGCCTCCCCGCCGAGGTTCAGCTCTTGACCTGGCTTGAGCATCACATAGGCTTTGCGAACGTTGTCGCGACGACCATTGGATTTGCCAAAGCGCTTAGCCTTGCCTTTAGTGTTCACCACAGAAACGCCTTGCACTTCCACCTTGAACATCAATTCCACAGCGGCCTTGATTTCGGGCTTGGTAGCGTCTTGCAGCACCTTGAACGTCACAGCATTGGATTTTTCAGCAACCATGGT
>NZ_JANXUQ010000097.1 GCF_025356155.1 Rhodoferax sp.
TGGCCTACATCCGCAGCAATCTGTTCTACTTTAATTTTTTCGCCGGCAGCAACACGATATTGCTTACCGCCGGTTTTTATGACCGCGTACATATTGACCTCTTCAATTTGAGATTCTGCAAACGAATTTTCGCAGAGCCCACGAGTATAACATTGGAGGTCGAAACCGTCAAATTGCCCCCCTACGCCCCTGCCAATTGGCCCAGCCACCTATACAATTCGCCAACTAACAACCTGCCCTACTGCCTTGCAAGCCACCACAACCGGCGCATCCAACGGTCTTTCCATCGTCGAACAGGACATGCTCCAGGTCGACCAGGTGATCGCACGCAGACTTGACTCTGGCGTGCCCCTGGTGGGCAGCGTATCCCAGTACATCATCTCCGCGGGCGGAAAGCGCCTGCGCCCGGCGCTGCTGCTGTTGTGCTGCGGCGCATTGGGCTTCAAAGGCGAGCAGCGATTCAATATGGCTGCGGTGGTGGAGTTCATCCACACTGCCACGTTGCTGCACGACGACGTGGTCGACGACTCTGCGATGCGCCGGGGCAACCCCACCGCCAACGCCAAATTCGGTAACCCGGCAAGTGTGTTGGTCGGCGACTTTCTGTATTCTCGCGCCTTCCAGATGATGGTGGATACGCAAAGCATGCGCATCATGGCGGTGCTGGCCAACGCGACCAACATCATCGCCGAGGGCGAAGTCATGCAACTGATGAACATGCACAACGCCGGCCTGGATGAAGCCGGCTACCTGCAGGTGATCCGATCCAAAACTGCCAAGCTGTTTGAGGCGAGTGCCCGTGTGGGCGCCATCCTGTCCGGCGCCAGCCCGACTCTCGAAGAAGCTTGTGCCGAATACGGACAGGCGTTGGGGACCGCCTTCCAGGTCATTGATGATGTGCTGGATTACACCGGTGACGCGGCCGTCATGGGTAAAAACCTGGGCGACGACCTGCGCGAAGGCAAGGCTACCTTGCCGCTGATCGCAGCCATGCAGCGTGGTTCGGACCTGGAACGCCAAACGATCCAACAGGCGATTGAGACGGGTGATGTCGGAATGCTGGACGCAGTTATTGCCATCGTCAAGAAGACCGGTGCCCTGGACATCGCGCGCAATGCCGCCCAGCAAGAAGCCATGCGCGCCGTCGGGGCAGCACAGCGCCTGCCAGAGGGACCGCACAGGGACTGTTTGTTACAGTTGGCCTCGCAGTTATTGGCTAGAGACCACTGACTTTTTCGCAGGGGTTGCAGGAAATAGTTCTGCGTATGGGGTTTAGTTCAACCTGGTGGAGCGCTACGTTCGGGACGTTCAGGCCCCACGTTCGAATCTTGTCACCCCGACCAATAGCTCCCCAATCCTGCTACGCAACGTAGGGAGAAGAGGTTTTGAACCCGCACGCCATCGCTACAAAATCAATAGCACTCTAGTCATATTTTACGGGGGCTACCGGCCTACCATACGTATCCTCCAGCCGTACGATGTCGTCTTCGCCCAAATAAGAGCCGGACTGCACTTCAATGATTTCCAGCGGCACTTTGCCCGGATTGGACAGACGGTGTACCTGCCCCAGCGGAATATAGGTGCTCTGGTTCTCGGTCAAGAGCATGACCTTGTCGCCGTTGGTGACCTCGGCTGTGCCACTGACCACAATCCAGTGTTCCGCGCGGTGGTGGTGCATTTGCAGGCTGAGCGACGAGCCCGGTTTGACCACGATGCGTTTGACCTGGAAGCGTTCACCGGAATCCACGCTGTCATACATGCCCCAGGGACGTGCCACGTGGCGGTGGTGCTGGGCCTGCGGCACACCCAGCGCCTCAAGCTGGGCGACTACGGTCTTGACCTGTTCGGCATGGTCCGCGTGGGCCACCAACACCGCGTCTGCTGTATCAATGATCAGAAGGTTCTGCGTGCCCAGCGCCACCACTGGGCGATGAGGGGCATGGATAAACGTATCTTTGGCATCCACCACATAACCTTTGCCGTGGACACGGTTACCCAGGGCATCTGGCGCCGTCAACTCAGCAACGGCATTCCAACTGCCCACATCGCTCCAGGCCGCAACAAATGGCACCACGGCCACATTGCTGGCTTTTTCCATCACTGCATAGTCGATGCTGTCGGGGCGGCAGGCAGCGAAGGCATCCGAGCCCAAACGACGAAAGTTTCCATCTGCGGTCTGCTCCACCACGGCTAGTTTGCACGCCGCCAATATGTCCGGCGCATAGGCTTCCAATGCGGCAAGCAAAGTACCGGCCTGGGCCAGAAAAATCCCCGCATTCCAGAAATAGCCGCCCGCCAGCAACAACTCTTGTGCACGGATCGCATCGGGCTTTTCGACAAAACTCTCCACCGCGTGCGCACCGCCCTGCCCCGCCAACGCGTTGCCCTGTTGTATGTAGCCATAAGCCGTGCTGGGAAAGGATGGATGTACGCCAAATGTAACGATAGAGCCGGCCTGAGCCGATAGTAAACCTGTACGAATAGTCGCCGCGAATGCTGCAGCATCCGGGATGTGGTGGTCTGCGGGCTGAAACAGCAGCAAAGCGTCTGCCGGGGCGTTCAGCGCTGCGGCGGCCATTGCAGCGGCCGTATTGCGGGGAACGGGCTCCAGCAAGATGGAGCCACGCACACCTGCAGCGTCGGCACAGTCCTGTACTAGGAAGCGATGGTCTTCACTGGCTACGATGATCTGTTCTGCCGACAACATCGCAGCGCGCTCCAGCGTCAGCTGCAGCAGGCTCTTGCCTTGAATTAGGGGCACAAACTGCTTGGGCAATGCCCTGCGCGACAAGGGCCAAAGCCGGGTGCCACTGCCGCCACAAAGGATGACGGAGATGATGTTGCCTGACGTTGTAAGCTCTGTTGAATTCATGCGTCGGCTGCTCTAGTATGGATAGCAACAAGGGTAGCATAGGCAACAAACGGAGCCGCATGCTGCGAGGTAACATTGTTCCGTTTTGATTTACATTGACCGTGCAATCAGCGATGATGCTCTGGTCTCACCCGCAACGTCTATTCTTACCGGTTCATGGCTACTGTCGATCCCCTACAACGTGACAATCAAACCATAGCCCTTCCAGGCCTCGGAAGGGCTCTGATCGCCGCCGGCAAGCTGGGCCAAAAGTCTGCAGAAGACCTCTACCGCAAGGCTTTGTCCACCAAAAACAGTTTTATTGCAGAGCTTGTTGGTTCCGGTGCCGTGTCAGCAGCTGACCTTGCTCACACTTTGTCTGCCGCATTTGCTGCCCCCCTGCTGGATCTGGATGCGATAGACACCAACCGGCTTCCCAAGGGATTGCTGGACAGCAAAATTTGCATTGCCTACCGCGTTGTAGTGCTCAGCAAACGCAGCAACCGTCTGATTGTTGCAACGGCCGACCCCTCCGACCAAGCCGCTGCCGAGAAAATCAAGTTTTCGACCCAGATGGGCGTTGATTGGGTTATCGCCGAGTACGACAAACTGTCCAAATTGGTGGATGCCAATGCCACTACCGCCACTGAAGCGATGGAAGACATCATCGGCGGCGACTTCGAGTTCGATGAGGCTGCGGCTGAAGCAGTCATCGACAATGGCCAGGCCAATACATCTGAAGTGGAAGATGCACCGGTGGTGCGTTTTCTGCACAAAATGCTGATGGATGCGTTCAGCATGCGAGCATCGGATTTGCATTTCGAGCCATACGAACACACCTACCGGGTACGTTTTCGTATCGACGGAGAGCTGCGCGAAATAGCCTCGCCTCCCATCGCTATCAAAGAAAAACTGGCATCGCGGATCAAGGTTATCTCGCGTATGGACATTTCAGAAAAACGGGTGCCGCAAGACGGCCGCATGAAGCTCAAGGTCGGACCGGATCGCGTTATTGATTTCCGGGTCAGCACCTTGCCCACACTGTTTGGCGAGAAGATTGTGATCCGAATTTTGGACCCAAGTAGTGCCAAACTAGGCATTGATGCGCTGGGATATGAACCGGAGGAAAAAGAGCGTTTGCTCAAGGCGATTGGCCGACCCTACGGCATGATCCTGGTCACCGGGCCTACGGGCTCCGGAAAGACGGTGTCGCTGTATACCTGCCTGAACTTACTGAACCAGCCTGGCGTCAACATTGCCACAGCGGAAGATCCGTCTGAAATAAATTTACCTGGCGTAAATCAGGTCAACGTGAACGAGAAGGCTGGGCTGACATTTGCTGCGGCCTTGAAATCGTTCTTGCGCCAGGATCCCGACATCATCATGGTCGGCGAAATTCGTGATTTGGAGACTGCGGATATCTCCATCAAGGCGGCCCAAACGGGGCACTTGGTGCTGTCCACATTGCACACCAACGATGCACCCGCAACATTGACACGTATGCGCAATATGGGCATTGCAGCGTTCAATATTGCGTCCAGCGTGATCTTGATCACGGCGCAGCGCTTGGCCAGACGCCTCTGTCCCACTTGTAAAACACCGGCTGATGTGCCGAGAGCGGCATTGCTCAGCGCGGGATTCACCGAAGAGCAACTGGACGGGAATTGGAAGCCGTTCAAACCCGTGGGATGTTCCGCTTGCAACAATGGCTACAAGGGGCGTGTCGGTATTTACCAAGTAATGCCGATCAGCGAAGAAATCCAGCGAATCATTTTGCGTGATGGTAGTTCGCTCGATATCGCGAAGCAGTCAGAACTTGAAGGCGTACGCTCACTGCGGCAATCGGGCTTAAGTAAAGTCAAGCTGGGAATGACTTCATTGGAAGAAGTTCTCGGCGTTACCAACGAATAACAAAAATCCAGAGGAACCTTATGGCAACCGCAAAAAAGGATAGTAGCAAAGACGCTGTTTTTGAATGGGAAGGCAAGGACCGCAACGGCAAGCAGGTGCGTGGCGAGATCCGTGCTGCCGGTGAAAATCAGGTAAAGGCTTCTCTCAGAAGACAAGGGGTCACGCCAACCAAGATCAAGAAACGCCGCATGAGTGCCGGCAAATCAATCAAGCCCAAGGATTTGGCCATCTTCACGCGACAGCTCGCCACCATGATGAAGGCGGGTGTGCCTTTACTGCAGGCGTTTGACATCGTAGGTCGCGGCAACCCCAATCCACGGGTCACAAAGTTGCTGAATGACATTCGATCCGATGTGGAGACCGGTACGTCGCTCAACGTCGCGTTTCGCAAGTTTCCGCTGTACTTTGACGCTTTGTACTGCAACCTGGTGGAAGCAGGTGAATCTGCCGGTATTCTGGACCAATTGCTGGACCGTTTGGCCGTCTACATGGAAAAGACGGAAGCCATCAAGTCCAAAATCAAATCAGCTTTGATGTACCCCATCACCGTGTTGATCGTTGCGTTCGTAGTGGTGTCAGTGATCATGATTTTCGTGATCCCGTCGTTTAAGGAAGTTTTCAAATCCTTTGGCGGAGAACTGCCAGCACCGACCTTGATCGTGATCGCCATGAGTGAAATTTTTATCAAGTATTGGTATCTGATTTTTGGCGGTATAGGCGGAGGTGTTTATTTTTTCATGGAGTCCTGGAAGCGCAACAAAAAGATGCAGATGGTGATGGACCGGGTGATGTTGAAGTTGCCGATTTTTGGCACCTTGGTCGAAAAATCCTGTATAGCCCGTTGGACTCGCACGCTGTCGACCATGTTTGCAGCAGGCGTTCCTCTTGTGGAAGCCCTGGATTCGGTCGGTGGCGCGTCTGGCAATAGTGTTTTTGAATCAGGAACCCTCAAGATTCAGCAAGAGGTTTCCACTGGAACAGCATTGACGGCGGCCATGACCAATGCCAACCTGTTCCCGTCCATGGTATTGCAGATGTGCGCGATTGGCGAAGAGTCCGGCTCTATTGACCACATGCTGGGCAAAGCAGCCGATTTTTACGAAGCCGAAGTGGATGACATGGTGGCGGGTATTTCCAGCCTGATGGAGCCTATCATCATCGTGGTTCTAGGCACCGTCATTGGTGGCATCGTGGTTGCTATGTACTTGCCAATTTTCAAACTGGGCCAGGTAGTTTGATGGTGGTTGTGGATGAGCAGTGGTTCTGGGCATGCCTAGTTGCACTGTTTGGATTGTTGATTGGCAGCTTTTTGAATGTCGTCGTCTATCGCTTGCCCAAAATGCTGGAGCAGCAATGGGCCGCTGAGTGCGCAGAGATGTCAGGGACGACGCCGACGGCTCAAGAGCCGTTTGATTTGGCCCGCCCTCGTTCCCGCTGCCCGCACTGCGGACACGCTATCCACTGGTACGAAAATATTCCGGTCGTCAGCTACCTTTTTTTGCGCGGCCGCTGCTCGGCGTGTAAGGCACCAATCAGCCTGCGTTATCCGGTGGTTGAAATTGTCACTGGCGCTCTGTTTTTTTTCTGCGCCTGGCGCTGGGGACCGACTACACCAGGCCTGGTTTGGTGCACCTTCTGCGCCGCCCTAATGGCACTGGCTCTCATCGATTGGGATACAACGCTGCTGCCAGACGACATTACGCTGCCACTGCTGTGGCTGGGCTTGATCGCCGCCGCCATGCGCTGGACGCCCGTGGGACTAAATGCCTCGCTATGGGGAGCCGTAGCAGGTTACCTGTCGCTGTGGTCGGTTTACTGGGCGTTCAAGCTGATAACCGGTAAAGAAGGCATGGGTTATGGCGACTTCAAACTTTTTGCCGGTCTTGGCGCGTGGTTTGGTTGGCAGGCTTTGATACCTATGATTTTGTTGGCATCGGTAATTGGCGCCGTCGTCGGTATTGGGATGAAGTTCACTACGGGCTTGCGCGAAGGGGGCTACATACCTTTTGGCCCCTTCTTGGCGGGTGCTGGTTTTGCGGCCCTCTTCCTGGGCCCTGACGTCTTGCGGCGAGCCGTCGGTCTCTAACGTGAAGACGATTGCATATCGGCTGGGCCTGACGGGCGGCATTGGCAGTGGCAAGAGCACGGTGTCTGACCTCCTCGAACAGATGGGAGCTGCTGTGATCGATGCGGATGCGATTTCCAAAGCCGCAACAGCTTCCGGCGGACCTGCAATACCCGCGCTACAAGCCGAATTTGGAGCGGCTGTACTGACGGCAGACGGAGCACTCGACAGGGCGCAGATGCGCGGTCTGGTCTATTCGAACCCTGGCGCCAAAGCCAGACTGGAAGCCATAGTCCACCCGCTGGTAGGCCATGCCATTGCGCAGCAGGCGCATCAAGCAGAGACCACCGGGGCGCGGTGTATCGTGTTCGATATCCCTCTGCTGGTTGAGTCCCAAAACTGGCGTGCCCAGCTCGACCGTGTACTGGTCATTGACTGTTCCGAAGAAACCCAAATCGCGCGTGTCGTGGCCCGCAATGGCTTTACGGAACAAGAAATACGCAAAATATTGCAATCCCAAGCCCCGCGTGCGAAGCGTCGAGCCGCGGCCGACACGGTGGTGTTCAACGATGGCATCTCTCTGGACAATCTTAGGCAGCAAGTGCAGGGAATAAGCACCCAGTTCGGGCTATGATTCGGCCACCGGAAAAATCAGCGTGATCCTATACGAATACCCTTTCAACGAGCGAATTCGCACGTATTTGCGTCTGGAACACCTGTTCGTGCGCTTGTCCGAATTGATGTCCCGCGACGACCCGCTGGACCACCATTTCGCCATCACCACGATGTTTGAAGTGATGGATGTCGGAGCCCGCGCAGACCTGAAATCCGATGTCCTGAGAGACCTTGACAAACAAAAGCAGGTTTTGAACGCGTACCGTGGCAATCCGGCCATTGCCGAAGGTATTTTGGATGGCGTGGTCCAGCAAATAGAACGCTGCTTCAGCGCCCTCAATGTGCAGCCCGGCAAGGCGGGCCAAGCACTCACCGAAAACGACTGGCTGATGAGCATACGCAGCCGGGTCGGAATTCCCGGCGGCACTTGTGAATTCGATTTGCCGGCTTATTACGCGTGGCAACACCGCGACACCGCATCTCGCCAAGCCGATTTGCAGCGCTGGGCCTCCAGCTTGGCCCCTTTGGCAGAACCCATCCACCTGTTGCTCAAACTGCTGCGAGACTCCGGCTCGCCACAAAAGGTGATGGCCACTGGCGGCCAGTTCCAGCAAAACCTGCCACAAGGCCGAACCTTCCAATTGTTGCGCCTGTCTTTGCAGGACGAATTGCGGCTGATTCCAGAAATCAGCGGCAACCGGTTGATGGTGTCCATTCGGTTGATGCGCCACGAGAGCGACGACCGCCTGCATATTTGCAGCGATGACCGTGCGTTCGAATTGACGCTGTGCTCGTAGACCAAGAGGAACTGATCGTGGACACGAACAGTCACGACGGCGGCGCCAGTCCTGCATTCAACCGCGTTGTCCGCTGCCCAGCGTGCGGTGGCGACAGTGTCTACGCACCATCCAATTCCGCGCGGCCCTTCTGCAGTGAACGTTGCAAGAATATGGACTTCGGTGCCTGGGCCAGTGAAAGCTTCAGGGTGGCTGCGCCGCCCAATGCCGAGGACCTGGATCTCGGCGACAACACCCTGCAATGATGCGGTTCGTGGCGATTGGCTTAAGCCAAATCAGCCGCTAGCCCTCTAGTTTATTGCGTTAGCAGCTACAAAATGTGTAGCACCTTGGAATTGTTGCTCGTCCGCCAACCACTGCAGTACGGGTACCGTTCCCGGTAAAACCGGGCGCATCTGAACCGGCAGCCGTTCCCAGGAAAAGGACTGGGCCTCCCGCATCTCCAGCGCGCCTGACCACTCAAACACCTTGCAAAAATGCAGGCGGACCAAGGCATGTGGATAGTCGACCATTTCAACTTTCCAGGGTGTGACGGCGCCGATCTGAATACCCAGCTCCTCGTACAGCTCGCGGGTCAAGGCTTGCTCCACGGTCTCGCCGGCTTCCAGCTTGCCGCCCGGGAACTCCCAATAATGGGGATAAGGCTTGCCCTCAGGGCGTGATGTCAACAGGAAGGCACCATCCGGGCGAAACAGAATGCCGACTGCCACATCCACAAGCTTGCGGTCTGCGCCGCCATGGCGGGTGGCCTGTGGGTCGGCGACCAGTGGCTTGGCGGTCATCCTGGAACAGTCCCGTGGCGTCCCGCAAAATCCCGAGCGAATTGCCAGGCCACACGGCCGCTGCGCGAACCACGCTCCAGCGCCCAGACCAAGGCTTCAGGGCGTGCGTTGACAATGCTCGATGCGTCGACTGCTAACGCAGTCAACCACTGGGCAACGATCTTCAGATATTCTTCCTGGTTGAAGGGGTAAAAGCTGACCCACAAACCAAACCGCTCGGACAACGAGATTTTCTCCTCCACCACCTCGCCGGGGTGCACTTCGCCGTCCGCAGTATGGGTGTAGGTCAGGTTCTCCGCCATGTACTCGGGCAGCAAATGGCGCCGGTTGCTGGTGGCATAAACCAGCACATTGGGCGTCGCCGCGGCCACCGACCCGTCTAGAACCGACTTCAGGGCCTTGTAGCCTGGCTCACCCTCGTCGAAACTCAGGTCGTCGCAAAAAACAATGAATTTTTCCGGCCGCTGGGACACCACTTCGACGATGTCGGGTAAGTCCACCAACTCAGCCTTGTCAACCTCGATCAAACGCAAGCTTTGGGGCGCATAGGCATGCAGGCAGGCGCGTATCAGCGAAGACTTGCCCGTACCACGCGACCCGGTCAGCAGCACGTTGTTGGCGGGCAAACCCCGCACAAACTGCTCGGTATTGCGCTGGATTTTTTCCTTCTGGGGGTCGATTTCCTTCAGATCATCCAGACTGATGATGCCAATATGGGCTACGGGTGCGATCACACCCTGGCCCGAGCTGCGTCGGCGGTACCTAAAGGCAATAGAGGCACCCCAATCGGGTTGCTGCAGGCCCTGTGGCAGCGCGGCCTCAATCCGCTCCATCAGCTGCTCTGCACGCGCGAGAAACGCGGTCAACTGCGCATCCATCACTCAGGACCGGTAATCCGCGTTGATAGTGACGTAGTCGTGGCTCAAATCGCAAGTCCATACGGTTTGGCTCGCAACTCCCCGCCCCAAGCCGACCTTGATGGTGATCTCACTTTGGCGCATGACGCGTTGACCGTCTTCTTCGCGGTAAGAAGGATTGCGGCCACCATGAGTCACGACGTGCACATCGTCAAGGAAAAGCTCAATGCCGCTTTGGTCCAGATCAGTGATGCCGGCATAGCCCACTGCCGCCAAAATGCGGCCCAAATTAGGGTCGCTGGCGAAAAATGCAGTTTTGACCAAAGGCGAATGGGCGATCGCGTAGGCAGCCAATCGACATTCAGCCGCATCGCGCCCACCATCAACCTGAACCGTAATGAACTTGGTCGCGCCCTCGCCGTCGCGCACGATCGCTTGCGCCAAATTGCGGGCCACTTCCAACATGGCCTGCTTGAGCGCCTGTCCATCGGAGCTGTCCAGCGAATCAATGACCGCGTGACCAGCCTGGTTGGAGGCGATGACGACCAAAGAATCGTTAGTCGATGTGTCACCGTCCACCGTCACGCGGTTGAACGAGCCTTCGGCTAGCTCCAGCGCCAGTTGGTGCATCAAGCCTTGGCTTACGCAGGCGTCGGTGGCGATGAAGCCCAGCATGGTGGCCATATTGGGGCGAATCATGCCCGCCCCCTTGCTAACGCCGGTGATATGGACGGTCTTGCCGCCTACCACCGCCGTGGCCCCAAATGCCTTGGGCGCAGTATCCGTAGTCATGATGCCTTCGGCCGCCCGCAGCCAATTGCCCGGCTTGGCATCGGCAATCGCAGCAGCCAGTCCAGCTTCAATGCGGTCATTGGGCAAAGGCTCCATGATCACACCTGTAGAGAACGGCAGTATCTGTTGGACCGCTACGCCCAGTTGCCGGGCCATGGCGACACAGGTACTGCGGGCGCGGGCGAGCCCATCGGCACCCGTGCCTGCGTTGGCATTGCCGGTATTTATCAGCATGGCGCGAATGCCCTGTAGCCCGTTTAAATGTTGGCGGCATATCTGCACCGGCGCTGCACAAAAGCGATTGGAGGTAAACACCCCACCGACCGACGCGCCTGGGTCTAGCAACACCACTGTCAGATCCTTACGGCCTACTTTGCGGATACCCGCTTCAGTAACACCGATGCGAACACCGGCGATGGGGAAAAGTGTGTCGGGATTCGGTGCAGGCAAATTTACGGGCATCGCTGTCTTTCAGGCAAATATCAGGCGAGTTTTCCGTGGCACTGTTTGAATTTCTTGCCGCTGCCGCAGGGGCAAGGGTCATTGCGACCCACCCGCAACAAAGCATCAGCGCCCAATGCGACACCAGCTAGGCGCACGGTATCGGGATCTACCGTGGTCGCCACCTCACCGGTTTCAGTTGGCGCGCTATAGGTCACATTAGAGATGCTTTCGCCACGGGTTTCCATCGCGTCGGCAGCCTGCTCCAACTGCTCGGAGGACTGTACCTTGACCGTCATCAGCACTTTGGTAACGTCGTTCTTGACCGAATCCAGAAGCTGCCCGAACAGCTCAAAGGCTTCGCGCTTGTACTCTTGCTTGGGTTGCTTTTGTGCATAACCGCGCAGGTGAATGCCCTGGCGTAAATAGTCTAGCGAGCTCAGGTGATCACGCCAGTGGGTGTCAATGCTTTGAAGCAAAACCATGCGTTCGAATTGGGTGAAATTCTCAGCACCCACTTGTTCCACTTTGGCCTTGAACAAGGCATCAGCGGCGGCGGTCACCGTGGTCACCAGGTCTTCATCAACGATGGCGGTTGCATCGTTCACTTGCTTTTGCAAGTCGAGTTCTAGTTGCCATTCGTCTGACAACATCTTTTGCAACCCGGTAATATCCCACTGCTCTTCGACTGATTCGGCAGGAATGTATTGGCGTGCCAAATCCTGGAAGCAGCCTTCGCGCAAGGACGCTATCTGGGCTGTCAAATCCTTGGCATCCAGAATGGCATTGCGCTGTTGGTAGATCACCTTGCGCTGGTCGTTGGATACATCATCGTATTCGAGCAATTGCTTGCGCATGTCAAAGTTGCGCGCCTCTACCTTGCGTTGCGCGCTCTCGATGCTGCGTGTGACGATGCCGGCTTCAATGGCTTCGCCATCGGGCATTTTCAGGCGATCCATGATGGCTTTGACGCGGTCACCCGCAAAAATACGCATCAAAGAATCGTCAAGGCTCAAGTAAAACCGAGAGGAGCCTGGGTCACCCTGTCGGCCAGAACGACCACGCAATTGGTTGTCGATACGGCGCGATTCATGGCGCTCGGTTGCAATGATGCGCAAACCGCCCAGTGCCTTGACCGCCTCATGGTCTATGGACCACTGCGCACGCACGGCTTCAATCTGTTGTTGCTTGGCGGCACTATCCAGTGCCTCGTCCTCTTCAATGGCTTCCACGGTCTTGCCAATGCTGCCACCCAACACGATGTCGGTACCGCGGCCCGCCATATTCGTGGCGATGGTGATCATTTTGGAACGCCCGGCTTGCGCCACGATATCGGCCTCGCGGGCATGCTGCTTGGCATTGAGCACCTGGTGCGGCAATTGTTCCTTGTCCAGCAACTGCGCAATGATTTCGGAGTTTTCAATGGACGTAGTGCCCACCAACACGGGTTGGCCGCGCTCGTAGCATTCGCGGATATCCTGAATTGCAGCAACGTACTTCTCACGCGTCGTCTTGTAGATGCGATCCAACTGGTCTTCGCGCTTGCTGATGCGATTCGGCGGAATGACGATCGTTTCCAGGCCGTAGATTTCCTGGAATTCGTAGGCTTCGGTATCGGCAGTACCTGTCATGCCAGCCAACTTGGCGTACAGACGGAAATAGTTCTGGAAGGTAATGGATGCCAGCGTCTGGTTTTCGGCCTGAATAGCGACGCCTTCCTTGGCTTCAACCGCCTGGTGCAAACCATCGCTCCAGCGGCGTCCTGTCATCAGCCGTCCGGTGAATTCATCGACGATGATGATCTCACCCTGCTGCACCACATAGTGCTGGTCGCGGTGGTACAGGTTGTTGGCCCGTAGCGCTGCATACAAGTGGTGCATGAGCGTGATGTTGGCGGGGTCGTACAGTGACGCACCGGGAGGGATCAAGCCCATTTCGGCAAATATCTGCTCAGCGCTTTCGTGCCCTTGCTCGGTCAGGAAGACTTGGTGGCTTTTCTCGTCCAGCGTGAAGTCACCGGGCTTGGTGACGCCCTCGCCCGTGCGAGGATCGGCTTCACCTTCCTGGCGCACCAGCCGGGGAGCGGCCTTGTTGATGGCCAGGTACATGTCAGTGTGGTCTTCGGCTTGCCCACTGATGATCAGTGGCGTACGCGCTTCATCTATCAGGATGGAGTCCACCTCATCAACAATGGCGTAGTTCAGGCCGCGTTGCACGCGGTCCGCCACTTCATACACCATGTTGTCACGCAAGTAGTCGAAGCCGTATTCGTTGTTCGTGCCGTAGGTAATGTCGGCTTGGTAGGCAGCCTGCTTTTCTTCACGCGGCATTTGCGGCAGGTTAACACCCACAGTCAACCCCAGGAAGTTGTACAGACGCCCCATCCATTTCGCGTCGCGGCTGGCTAAGTAATCATTCACGGTTACCACGTGAACGCCCTTGCCCGTCAGCGCATTGAGATAAACCGGCAGGGTCGCAGTCAGCGTCTTGCCTTCGCCCGTACCCATTTCGGAAATTTTTCCGTAGTGCAGCGACATGCCACCCAAGAGCTGCACATCGAAGTGCCGCATCTTCATCACGCGTTTGGAGCCTTCTCGCACCACCGCAAAGGCTTCCGGCAGCAGGTCGTCGAGCGCGGCGCCTTTTTGGATGCGCTCCTTGAACTCTTGCGTCTTGGCCTTGAGCGCGTCATCGCTCAACTGCTCATACTGCGCCTCCAATGCATTGATGCGTGCCACACCGGAGCGGTATTGCTTGAGCAAGCGGTCGTTACGACTGCCGAAGATTTTGGTAAGAATGTTGGTGGCCATGAATGCAAGACTGGCCTGGACCCCACAATGGGTTCGCAGCGCAGCGCAGTCCTTTTTCTAATCTGGATGAAGTGGGGATGTTCTGGCGAAATACAACCGCTGACGCAGTCACACTCGCACCGTTGAAAACCAAACCGGTGATTTTAGCGTTGACTGGGGAGTGCCTCAGACAGACTCCCTTTTGCAGCCAATAAAGCCGACGGTGTTGGAGCGATGCCGCGGGCCGTTGGAGCCGAAGTCAGGTCACGCCCGGCATTGAGAAACTTCTGCGGATCTTGCGGAATGCCCTGCACCAGGACTTCAAAATGCAGATGAGGCCCTGTCGAACGACCAGTATTGCCGACCTCTGCAATCTTCTGACCGCGCTTGATCAAATCACCTTTTTTGATATATACCTTGGAGGTATGGGCGTAGCGCGAAATCAAATCATTGCCATGGTCGATTTCAATCATGTTGCCGTATTCCGATTGAAACTCCTGGGTCACCACCACACCACCCGCAGCGGCGAAGATCGTAGTGCCGGGTGTTGCCGGAAAATCAAGCCCGGTGTGTAAAGCAGAACGGCCAGTGATAGGGTCTATCCGCCATCCAAACATCGAGCCTAGGTTAGCATTAAGCACGGGCGCCTGTGTAGGGATCATCATTTTTTTGATTTTTTGCTCGAACAAGCGAGACTCAAGCACGGTCATCAAGTCCGCCCGCTCACCGGCTACGCTATCGAGGTCTTGCAAGGTTGCTTGCAACTCCAGCATCGATAGGTCGCGCCCTGCAACCAACCGTCCGCCCTGGCCCGGCTTGATTTTGATATCCGCAGGGTTGACACCCGCCAAGCCAGAGACCCGTTCACCGAGGGATTCCAACTGCAGCATCTTGGCCTGCATTTCACCGAGCTTTTTGGCCATGACCTCGATGTTTTCGCGCATGAAACGGTCTTGCTGCGCAACTTCATCCTTAACTACCAGCCGCACCAGCGTGCCGATGATGGGCCAGCCTTCACGCGCACCTTTGAGGAAAACCCAGTGGTAAAGCCCCGCAGAAATCAGCATCAAGGCAAACGACGAAGCGATCACGGCCATCAAGAGTTTGGAACCGCTCAGATGAAACGCACGACTTTTGACGAGCCATGCATCCGTGATAATCAATTGCATTCAGAATCCCTTCGCATCTAACTAAGGCCATGAACCGTCGCAACCACTCCTTCACGCTGCAGCAAGCAACGCAGGACTCACCCACCTTGGCACGTCTAACCGGGCTCGCAATGGAATCGTCGGCTCGACTGAAATCGATTGAGGCCCTCATACCCACTGCTTTACGCAAAGCTGTACGGGCTGGCCCCATCGAAGGCACCGTCTGGTGCCTGATTCTCGACAACAACGCTATTGCCGCGAAAATTCGCCAACTGCTGCCTTCCCTAGAGTCACACTTGCGTACAAAAGGCTGGGAGGTCAGCGCCATCCGCCTCAAGGTACAGGCGCAGCGCCTGGAACCTTAAGAAGAAATAGCAGAAAAAATGGTGCCGATTATCGGATTCGAACTGATGACCTACCGCTTACAAGGCGGTTGCTCTACCAACTGAGCTAAATCGGCACGTCTTTTATTCTACATTAGTAAATGGCCCTAAAAAATACCGAGGGTGTATACCAATGTTATTTAATGCGCGTCAAAGAAGGTTTTCCGCCACCCGTTGGGCGGGGCGGCTCTGGCACGTCGTCTGTGGGCGCGCTGGTGACTCGGGTCAACACCGTCGCCTTGGTATCTGTGGGCACAGCCACCACTTCTGCAGACCTCGTGGATCGGGCCAACATGGGAAACGCCATGCCCTGGCCGTTCTCACGTGCATAGATCGCCACCACACGGTCCACCGGCACATAAATGTCCCGCGCCACTCCACCGAAGCGCCCTTTGAATTCGATAAATTCGTTGCCCATGGTCAAAGAACTGGTCGCGTCAAAACTGATGTTCAGCACGATCTCGCCGTCCTTGACGTATTCATTGGGCACGCGCACCGTCTCATCGACCAAGACGGCGATGAACGGAGTCAGACCGTTGTCAGTGCACCACTCGTACAGCGCACGGATCAGGTAAGGGCGCGTGGAGCTGGAGTCGGTAGCGTCTAGCATGGTGGCTCGCCCGGCAATTACTTGCGCATGACTTTTTCAGATGGCGTCAGCGCCTCGATATAGGCGGGACGCGAGAAGATGCGCTCTGCATATTTCAGCAAAGGCGCGGCATTCTTGCTCAGGTCAATACCGTAAAAATCCAGGCGCCACAACAGCGGAGCAATGGCGACATCGAGCATGGAGAAGTTGTCACCCAACATGTATTTGTTCTTCAAGAACACGGGCGCCAACTGGGTCAAACGGTCGCGGATGTGCGCGCGGGCTTTTTCTAGCGCCTTGTCGTTGCCCTTGGAGCTGCGTGCTTCCAGCGTCGACACGTGCACAAACAATTCTTTTTCAAAATTGAGCAGGAACAAGCGGACACGGGCGCGGTCTACAGGGTCACCGGGCATCAATTGGGGATGCGGAAAACGCTCGTCAATGTACTCATTGATGATGTTGGACTCATACAAAATCAGATCGCGCTCAACCAGAATCGGCACTTGGCCATAAGGGTTCATGACGCTGATGTCTTCGGGCTTGTTGTACAAGTCAACATCGCGGATTTCGAAGTCCATGCCTTTTTCGAAAAGAACGAAACGGCAACGATGAGAAAAGGGGCAGGTTGTTCCTGAATACAGCACCATCATGGCAAGAGACTCCTAAAAATTAAAAAGAGTGGGTTGCCATTGCGAACCCACTCTGGAACCAAGACCGGCAATCCGCAGACGGCAGGCGATTGGCAAAAAGACCGTATTACTTGACGTCTTTCCAATACGCGGCGTTCAGTCGCCAAGCGAAGAAAGTCATGACGAGCAGGAACAACAGAACACCAAACCCGACCCGAATCCGTGTGTTTTTGGCGGGCTCCGCCATCCACGACATATAGCTGACCAAATCACCAATCGCTTGGTCGTACTGTTCGGACGACAAGGTACCGGGTGTCAATTGCTCCCAACCCTTGAGCGTGTGTATTTCGTGGCCGTGCTCTTCAACTGTTTCATACACCGGAGCGCGTTTGCCTTGCAATTCCCACAACACGTGGGGCATGCCCACATTCGGAAAAGCCAGGTTGTTCCAGCCCGTGGGCTTGGCTTCGTCCACGTAATAGTTGCGCAGGTAGGTGTACAGATAGTCTGCGCCTGTACCCTTGCCTTGCGCGGAGCGCGAACGAGCGATCACGCTCAGATCGGGCGGGTTGCCACCAAACCACTCCTTGGCCTGGCGCGGATCGATCGCGGACTTCATCGTGTCGCCAACCTTCTCGGTCGTGAACAACAAATTGTCCTTGATCTGCTGTTCCGTCAGGCCAATGTCTTTCAGGCGGTTGAAACGCATGAAGGCCGCCGAGTGACAGTTCAGGCAGTAATTGACAAACAGTTTGGCACCGTGTTGCAGGGCCTCCAAATCATTGGAGCGATCAGGCGCCTTGTCCCACTCGATACCGCCGGTGTTGGCATGGGCGCCTACCATCAGGCCCAGTGCTGCCATCAAAGTCAACAATACTTTTTTCATTTGCGTAATCTCCAACTCAATGGGCAGCGAAAGTGACACGGGTTGGCACCGGCTTGGCCTTACCCAGACGACTCCACCACGGCATCAGCAGGAAAAAGCCGAAGTAAAACAGGGTGCCCACTTGGGAGACACGCTCACCCACTGCGGACGGTGGTTGTGTACCCAGATAAGCCAAGATGAAGAAATTGATCACAAAGATACCGTAGAGGTATTTGTGCCAATCCGGGCGGTAACGGATGGATTTGACGGGAGAGTAATCCAGCCAAGGCAGGAAGAACAGGATCACTACCGCACCGCCCATGGCGACCACGCCCCAGAACTTCGCGTCAATCGATACCAGCATGACGGACACCACGGCCGCGGCAACCAGGATCACGCCCTTGAACAGCGAAGGCATCTTGAACTTGGTCACGCCCACCAATGCACCAGCCACCACGCACAAAATCAACACATAGACCATTTCGGTTGTGATGGCGCGAAGCATCGAGTAGAAAGGTGTGAAATACCAGACCGGTGCGATGTGTAGCGGTGTTTGCAGCGGGTCCGCCGGGATGAAGTTGTTGTACTCCAGAAAGTAGCCGCCAAATTCAGGCGCGAAGAAAATCACTGCCGAGAAGACCATTAGGAACATGGACACCGCAAAGATGTCATGTACGGTGTAGTAGGGGTGGAATGGAATGCCGTCCAGCGGGATGCCCTTGGCATCTTTGGTCGCCTTGATTTCAACGCCATCGGGATTGTTGGAGCCCACATCGTGCAGCGCCATCAAATGCGCAACCACCAAGCCCAACAACACCAAAGGCACGGCAATAACGTGGAAGCTGAAGAAACGGTTCAGGGTCGCATCACCCACGACATAGTCTCCACGGATCAGCAATGCCAGATCAGGGCCGACAAACGGCACCGCAGCGAACAAATTCACGATCACCTGCGCGCCCCAGTAGCTCATCTGGCCCCACGGCAACAGATAGCCCATGAAGGCCTCGGCCATCAAGCACAAGAAGATGGCACAACCGAACACCCAGACCAACTCCCGCGGCTTGCGGTAGCTGCCGTACATCAGGCCGCGAAACATGTGCAGGTAGACGACAACAAAGAACGCCGAGGCACCGGTCGAGTGCATGTAGCGGACCAACCAGCCCCATGGCACGTCGCGCATGATGTATTCCACCGAGCCAAAAGCCAATGCTGCATCAGGCTTGTAGTGCATGACCAGAAAAATGCCGGTAACGATCTGGATCACCAACACCAACATGGCCAACGAGCCAAAGATGTACCAGAAGTTAAAGTTCTTCGGAGCGTAATACTCCGACATGTGGACTTTGTAAGCGTCAAACGCGGTTGGCAGGCGGTTCTCAAACCAGTTGGTGAGCTTGGCGCCTGCCGAGGCGTTGGGAGAAATTTCCTTGAAATCAGCCATGTCTCTGTTCCTCAGGCTTTTTTGTCTTCACCGATCAGCAGCTTGCTGTCGGAAAGATACATGTGGGGAGGGACTTCAAGATTGTCCGGTGCGGGCTTGTTCTTGAAAACACGGCCGGCCAGATCAAACGTAGAGCCATGGCAGGGGCACAAAAAGCCACCTTTCCAGTCATCCGGCAGCGAGGCCTGGGGACCGGGCTGAAATTTCTCGGATGGCGAGCATCCCAGGTGGGTACAGATGCCGACCGCCACGAAAAACTCGGGCTTGATGGAACGGCCTTCGTTGCGGGCATATTCGGGTGTCAGCTCAGACTGTTTGCGTTGCGATTTGGGATCTGCCAATTGCCCATCGATCGTGGGCAGCGCTGCCAACTGCTCGGGCGTGCGCCGAATGATCCAAACCGGCTTGCCGCGCCATTCGATGGTCTTCCTTTCGCCTGGCTTGATGTCGGCAATGTCCACCTCGACGGCTGCGCCAGCCGCTTTGGCCCGCTCGGACGGTTGGAATGTGCTGACAAACGGAACGGCAACTGCACCGACGCCTGCGGCGCCAGCGCAACTGGAGGCAATCAGCCAAGTTCGCTTACTGGAGTCGATCTGTTGGCTGCCGACAAGGGTTTCACTCATGAGAATCCTCAATGAACATGACTACTAGGGGTAATTTTCGATTGTAGCTGACGGTTACTAGCCCAACCCCCGCCACCCGTTCACCACCCAGACCATCCTTGACAGCGCGAATTTATCCGCAATACTGGCGTTTTCTGACAATTGGGGAGCTTGCAGCAATGGGAATGGTCCAGGAATTCAAGGATTTCGCGGTCAAGGGCAATGTCATCGACCTGGCCGTCGGCGTCATCATCGGCGGCGCTTTTGGCAAGATTGTCGACTCCGTGGTGGGCGATCTCATCATGCCGGTCGTAGGCGCAGCATTTGGAAAACTGGATTTTTCCAGCCTGTTTCTTGTCCTGGGTGCCATTCCGCCCGGCACGGCCTCAACGCTGGACGCGCTGAAAAAGGCAGGTGTGCCGGTGTTTGCCTATGGCAACTTCATTACCGTGGCCGTCAATTTCGCGATTTTGGCCTTCATCATCTTCCTGATGGTCAAGCAGATCAATCGCTTGAAACGAGAAACCCCAGCCGCACCACCAGTGCCTGCTGTTACGCCTGAAGACGTGTTGTTATTGCGGGAAATTCGGGACAGCCTGAAGAAGTGAGGCCCCCACGCTCCACCGTTTCACGGGTCGCTGCCCCCATCCGGGGGAGGGGCCCTGGGTCTACCAGGACGTGGGGCTAATTTGCCTTGGGGCGGCCCGGCGGCAAATTGCTTCTCCCATTGGCCAGCGTCTTTGCCATTTGCACGGCCGCCAACAGACTGGACGCATCGGCGCGGCCGGTACCGGCAATGTCGAACGCAGTTCCGTGGTCCGGGCTGGTACGCACCAACGGCAGGCCCAGCGTCACATTGACGCCCTGCTCAACCCCTAAGTATTTGACCGGAATCAGGCCCTGGTCGTGGTACATGGCCACGACCACATCAAATTCATTAACCACACCTGGCCGCTTGCGCGCCCGCATGAACACTGTGTCGGGCGCCCACGGGCCGGTGGCGTCTACGCCCTGCGCACAGGCTGCGGCTATCGCAGGCTGGATGGCTTCCAGCTCTTCACGGCCAAATAGGCCGCCCTCACCCGCATGCGGGTTGAGTCCAGCCACCGCGATGCGCGGCGCGCGCCCCAGAATCGGCAAAAGGGCGGAGTGTGTGATGTGCAGCGTTTGCAACACGTTTTCATACGTGACAGCATCAATGGCATCGCGCAACGACATGTGAATGCTGACCAGCACCGTGCGCAAATCGTCATTGGCTAGCATCATGCGCACCGGTACCTCTGACACGGGTTTGCCCAGGAAGCGGGCCGAACGGTCCTGCAATAACTCGGTGTGGCCGGGGAACTGGTCAAACGGCTTGCCGGCTGCGGCCAGCGCCTCTTTGTGCAAAGGCGCCGTCACCATGGCACACACCTCGCCCCGCAGCGCCGCGTCAGCGGCCCACTCCACACAACGGCCCGCCATGGCCCCCGCCACACTGCTCACGGTGCCCCAGCGCACAGTCGCTGTAGGGTCACCTATTTGTAGCACCGGTATGCAATGGGGTGGCACATCGGCCACCTGATCCACGGTTGCAATGACGGCAACGGGTAAAGCCGGGCGCCCTTCAGACGCCACGACGTGGGCCGCGCGGCGCATCGTCGCTACATCGCCCACGACAAAGCAGTGACGCAGCAATTCGGACTGGTCCCGGTAGACCTTGGCAATGATCTCCGGGCCAATGCCGGCGGCGTCGCCCATGGTGATGGCCAAAGGCCGGGTTGGAATGCTTGCCATGCGCATGTGTTGCCACTCTGTCTTTAGGCCGGGTTGTCGATGTCAATGAACTGATGATCCACCCCAAACTGGGCTGCGGCGTGTGCGGCCACGGCAGGTGCCCCATAACGCTCCGTCGCGTGGTGGCCGCCTGCCAGATAGGCCACTCCGGTTTCGCGCGCAAGGTGGGCCTGAGGCTCCGAAATCTCTCCCGTGATGAAAGCATCCGCACCCGCAGCGATGGCCGCTTCAAAATAACTTTGCGCGCCGCCCGTGCACCAGGCAATACGCCGCAAAGGGCCACCCCTGCCGGGCACCAGCACTACGGAGCGCCCCAACACAGATTCCACCTTTTGAGCCAAGGCCTGGGCACTGTCAAATTCAGTCTCGCCTATGCACCCCAGTTGCTGCTCACCAAAATGCCCGCATGCCTCCAGGCCCAGCTTCAGACCCAGCTGTGCGTTATTGCCCAACTCGGGCAAAGCATCCAGCGGCAAGTGGTAGGCAAAGAGGTTGATGTTGTGCTCCAGCAAACGCCCCAGGCGCTGGCGCATCCACCCGGTCACGCGGCCATCGTGCCCGCGCCAAAAAAGGCCATGGTGGACAAAAATGGTATCCGCTCCCTGCGCAATCGCCGCGTCAATCAAAGCCAAACTGGCGGTGACACCAGAGACGATTTTGGATACCGCGCTGCTACCCTCGACCTGCAGGCCATTGGGGCAATAGTCCTTGAAACGTTCGGGTTGGAGCAATGCGTCCAATGCGGTTTGAAGTTCCTGGCGGTCAGTCATGTTGGAGGGTGGCGCACCACGGTGAAGCTCGGTTTAAGGGTGTACGGATCGGATGCAGGCATTGTCACCTCCAAATTACTGTCACAACCCATGCCCGCAGCGATCCACCGTAGGCCCACGCGCCGCAATACAGGTGCCAGCATGGGCGCTATTCCCCGCAAGCCGCGCGGCAAGGATTGGGTCAACACCTCGCGCGGTGCAACGATGGCACCGCAACGGTATTGCTCCAGCCCGGCATCCCACCGCAACGCACCACAGGCACCGCTGCACCGACCCGAGAGCAATATGCCCAGCGGGCACGGCGCGAACAGGCAGCACACACCGCAGCCATTGCAGGCGGCGCCCACCGCCGCTTTGGCCGGGGCCAGCGGGTGGATGGAGATGGTGGTGTGCTCGGTATGCGCCATGTTAGACCTGCAATGTACTGCGACGCCGCCAGCGATGTGCGCCAGCGCACGCCAAACAGGGGCTTGCGCTCTACAATTTGACGCTGCACGGCTCGCTCTGTAACGGCCCTGGGAAACCCCAATGAAACGACTCTGGCTTCTTTTTACCCAAACCACCACCATTTTGCTGGCCGCCTATTTCGTCGTGGCAACGCTCAAGCCCCAATGGATAGGCCATGGCGCGGGCACCGTGGCCATGCTGGAAGCCTCGCCGGCGTCGTCGGGTGCGGCGCCTGCGGGCAGCTTCCGCAACGCCGCGCAAAAAGCATCAGCTGCCGTGGTCAGCATCAACACCAGCAAGGCGGCCCGCAAAAATCCCAATGCCAATGACCCGTGGTTTCGTTTTTTCTATGGCGACCAGAGCAACGAACCACAGGTTGGCTTGGGTAGCGGCGTCATCGTCAGCGAAAGCGGCTACATCCTGACCAACAACCATGTGGTCGAAGGCGCCGACGAAATCGAAGTGGTGTTGAACGACAGCCGCAGCACACGCGCCAAGGTCATTGGTACCGACCCCGACACCGACCTGGCCATTCTCAAGATCGAACTCGACAAACTCCCCGTCATCGTGCTGGGCAACTCCGACAACGCCCAGGTCGGCGACCAGGTGCTGGCCATCGGCAACCCCTTTGGCGTAGGCCAGACGGTGACCAGTGGCATCGTCAGCGCGTTGGGTCGCAACCAGTTGGGCATCAATGCTTTTGAGAACTTCATACAGACGGACGCCGCCATCAACCCCGGTAATTCCGGCGGCGCGTTGGTCGATTCCAACGGCAACCTGCTAGGCATCAACACGGCGATTTACTCGCGCTCGGGCGGCAATATGGGCATCGGATTCGCGATACCTGTTTCTACCGCCAAGCAGGTGCTGGAGGGCATCATCAAAGACGGCCAGATCACCCGTGGCTGGATCGGTGTCGAGCCCAGCGACCTGTCGCCCGAGTTGGCCGAAACCTTTGATGTCAAGACCCGCCAAGGCGTCATCATCACGGGTGTGCTGCAAAACGGCCCTGCTGCCAAAGCCGGCATACGGCCGGGCGATGTGATTTTGAAGATCGCCGACGCGCCGGTGGTGGATGTTGCACATCTTCTGTCCGCAGTTGCTTCTCTAAAACCCGGCGCCGCCGCGCGCTTTGCGCTGGAGCGAAAGAACCAGCCGCTGGAGCTGGATGTGACTCCGGGCGTGCGACCCAAACCACGTGCGATCGACAAATAAACAGGTGGGCCGCCGCCATGGTTGCTACTATTTTAGTAGCGTACAACCCAATATCGGTGAGGGCTAGCGGCTTATTCTTCTTAAGCGATTGGTTCAGGATGCGGCTGCAGTCGCGTCATCGTCTGGCGCCTGCGTGTGCTTGATAAACACCTTCGCAGCCCAGATACCGACCTCGTACAACACACACATGGGCGCCAGCAAGGCGAGCATGGACACGGGGTCGGGTGGCGTTGCGATCCCGGCCACAGCGGCAGCACCGACTACAAAATAGGCGCGAAACGACTTGAGTTGTGACACGGTCACTACGCCCAAGCGTGCCAGAATCACCACCGCAATGGGCACCTCGAATGCCAGGCCAAAGGCGATGAACATGGTAATGACAAAGTCCAGATAGGCTTCAATATCCGGGCTCACCGCCACTGAGATCGGAGCCATCCTCTGGATCGCCGGAAAGGCCTGGCCGAATACAAAGAAATAACAAAAAGCAGCGCCCGTGTAGAACAGCAATGTGCTGGCCACCACCAGCGGCATCACCAGCCGCTTTTCATGCTTGTACAGGCCCGGCGCCACAAAGGCCCACACCTGGTACAGCACCCAGGGCAAGGCCACGCCAAAGGCGGCCAATACGGTCACCTTGATCGGCACCAGAAAGGGCGAGACCACGCCCGTGGCAATCATGCGGGCACCTTCGGGCAAGGTCTTGACCAGCGGCATGGCCAGCAGGTCATACAACGCCGAAGGGCCCGGGAAAAACGCCAGCACGGCAAAGACCGCTCCGATGCCATACACGCAGTACAACAAGCGGTCGCGCAGCTCCATCAAATGCTGCACGAAAGGCTGTTCGGTCCCGGCCAGTTCGTCGGGAGAGATTTTGTTATCGGCCATCAGGAAATTTTGGGAGGTCGAAAACGTGCTACACGCGCCGCACCAGAGAGCGCCTTGGTTCGCACGCCCGCCCGTGCCTTGTACCAAGCGGGGGTTGCACCTACTTTCAGGCGCCACTGCTTTTTGGGATGGCGGTATTGCGGTGACTCCGCATACGCGGCGTCCAGTGACACAGGGGATGCCGCATCGGTAGCCTCGGCCCAGCTTTTCTCGAAATCACTGGCGTGCGTTTGAATGGTTTGCTCCACGTCGCGCGCCGCGCCCGTGAAGGTGTCCTTCATTTTGCGCAACTCGTCCAGCTCCATCGAGCGGTTGACCTCGGCCTTGACCTCAGCCATGTAGTTGCGCGCACGGCCCAGCAGATTACCGGCCATGCGGGCAACACCGGGCAAGCGCTCGGGACCTATCACCACCAACGCAATCGCGCCAATGATGGCGATCTTGGTGACGCCGATATCAAACATAACGTTGGCCTTTGTGCTTCAAGCCTGACCCTGCACAACCGCCTGCAGCATCAGCTCTTAATCTTGGCTTCGACATCAATGGCCGACTTGGCGTCGGGTTTCTCAGATGTGGGCAAGTTGGTGGGCGGTGTTGCTTCTGCGGTCTTCTCTGCAGTGCCGTCCTTCATGCCATCCTTGAAGCCTTTGACCGCTCCACCCAGGTCCGAACCAATGTTGCGCAGCTTCTTGGTACCGAAGATAACGATGATGATGACGAGAAAAATAATCAGATGCGTAGTAGAAAAGCCCATGGCTCACTCCTTATTTGTTGCGGTATTTTAGGCTTTCGCTGTTGCAAGGCGGTGACGGGGTGCCTTCAACCCCTCAACCCATCAGCCGCGCAACCAGGGGCGCGGGCCACCCATCACATGAAAGTGCAAATGGTGCACCTCCTGGCCGCCTTCGGCTCCAGTATTGGTAAGTAAACGGAAGCCTCCATCCGGGTACGGATTGCACCCTTCCTGCTGGGCCAGTTTGGGGATCAGCGCCATCAGGCGCCCCAACATGCCGACATGCTCGGCCTCTATGTGCGCCATCGACGCAATGTGCTGCTTCGGAACGACCAGGAAATGCACCGGTGCCCACGGGTGGATGTCGTGGAAGGCATAAAACTCGTCGTCCTCGTGCACCATCTTTGACGGAATCTTGCGCGCAACGATCTTGCAAAACAGGCAATCGGGGTCGTGGGCCGGTGCGGTCTGCGTGCTCATGCATCCATCCCGATGGCCTGGCCCTTGTTCATTGCCAGGAAGCCCCTCACGATGCGGTACAGGAACCACAGGGAAATACAGATCCAGGCGATCCAGCCCGGCACGATGAGCAACAACCACAACGGAGCCGTCAACAGATACAGCCCACCGGCAATCAGCACGGAACGAATGCGCCAGCGGAAATGCGATGCATGCCACGTGCCCGCCGCGTCATCGCGCTTGACCAGGTCCATCACCAGTGCGACCAGTAACAGGAGCGGCCCAAACTGGGCACCGGGGACGATGGCACCGACGGCCACGATCAGGTGCAATATGTAGCTGATCGTGCCCACGGCATTGAGCGACTGCATGCGATGCAGATCGGTACTGACTTCAGAACTCATTTGTGCTCCTCCTCACGGGAAATAACTTTACGCAAGGCTTTTTCTTCAATGCCACTGGTGCCCTCGCGGCGTTCCAGTTCGGCCAGCACGTCGGCAGGGCTCAGTTCGTAATGCGCCAGTGCCACCATACAGTGGAACCACAAATCAGCCACTTCGCCGACCAGTTTGGCCTTATCTGCGCCGTGGTCAACGTCCTTGGCGGCCATGACCACTTCGGTGGCTTCTTCACCAATCTTCTTCAAAAAGGCGTCGGGGCCTTTGGCCAGCAGGCGGGCCACATAGCTGGCGCTGGGGTCGCCGCCATTGCGTGGCTTGCGCGATTCCATGACGGCGGCCAGACGGGCCAAAGAGTCAGATGAATTGGGTCGGGTCATGTTTCTAATGGGTTGGGTACAGAGCAAAGGGTCTGTCCCGCAGGCTGTTACTTGTAGATGCTTTCCGGGTCTTTCAAGACCGGGTCCACACTTTTCCACTCGCCATCCTGCAAAACGCTGAAAAAGCAGCTGTGGCGGCCGGTGTGGCAGGCAATACCGGGGTCGTGGCCCAGCTGCGTGACCTTGAGCAGGATGACGTCGTTGTCGCAGTCCATGCGGATCTCGTGCACCTTCTGCACATGGCCAGACTCCTCGCCTTTGTACCAAAGCTTGTTGCGCGAGCGGCTGAAATACACCGCCTGGCCCAGCTCGGCCGTCTTTTGCAGCGCCTCGCGGTTCATCCAAGCGAACATCAACACATCACCCGTGCCCTGCTCCTGCGCAATCACAGGCACCAAGCCTTTGGAATCCCAGCGGATGTGTTTGATCCAGCCGACAGGGGAAGGGTTGGGGGTGGGGTCGGTGGTTAACATTTGCTATGTAATTTATAGCTGCTTACGCAGCAAATACGAGGGCTAGAGGCGAAAAAGGCTTAAGGCGTTCGGCTGGAGGCCTAGATGCGGACCGGAATGCCGCGCTGCGCCATCAGGGCCTTGGCCTGGCCTACGGTGTATTCGCCGTAGTGGAAGATGCTGGCGGCCAGCACGGCATCGGCACCGCCTTGCTGCACACCGTCGGCCAGATGGTCCAGATTGCCGACACCGCCGGATGCGATGACGGGCACGCTGACAGCATCGGCCACGGCACGGGTCAGCGCCAGATCAAAGCCCGACTTGGTGCCGTCACGGTCCATGCTGGTCAGCAGAATCTCGCCCGCGCCACGCCGCGCCATCTCAGTCGCCCAGGCCACAGCGTCCAGCCCAGTGTTCTTGCGCCCACCATGGCTGTAGACATCCCAGCCCTCGCCGCGCGTTTGCGCGTCATCACCACTGCGTCGCTTGGCGTCAATCGCCACCACAATGGCTTGCGAGCCGTACTTTAACGATGCGTCTTCAATGACCTGCGGATTGGATAACGCAGCAGAATTGAAACTGATCTTGTCAGCACCCGCATTCAGCAAGCGGCGCACATCTTCCACGGTACGCACACCACCACCAACGGTCAGCGGAATGAAGACCTGCGACGCCACGGCTTCGATGATGTGCAAAATCAAATCGCGCCCATCGCTGGTCGCGGTGATATCGAGAAAGGTGAGTTCATCAGCGCCCTGGCCGTTGTATCGTGCCGCGATTTCGACAGGATCACCCGCATCACGCAGCTCAACAAAATTGACGCCTTTGACGACGCGACCGCCAGTTACGTCCAGGCAGGGGATGATTCTCTTGGCCAGCATTCAGTTCTCTCGTACCCACAAGGGCTTGCCCACGCGGGTGATGTGCGACAGCAGCGCCGCATTGTCGATATTGGAAAGTATGGACAAGTCAATAGTCCAAGGCAACATTAAATCGTCTGCGGCGGTGCAGAGATGTAAAAAACGCGCGTATTCCATGTCGGGCGCGTCCAGCGTGATGTCAATGTCGGAGCCGTTGCGGTAGTTTCCCATCGCACGTGAACCGTACACCATGGCCTGACGCACTTCTGGGTAGGCTACAAACAGACTGCGCAGCAGTCCCAAGGCACGCGGCGACAGGCCGAAGTCGGACGGCACCGCGCCGTCCTTGCACGCAAGGGTGCCGTTAAGCGTCTGCACGCCCTGCAATCTCCAGCATTTTTTCCTCAAACTGCGCAAACAACGGAGCGTAGCGATCCACTACGGCCTGCGTCAGCGCGTTGGCAATTTCCAGGTTGTAGGTATGCACCGACAAGTTACGCCCTTCAATCATGCCCATCCACGCTTCGCCGTCCACAATCAACTCGGCCGCAAACGCCGCACGCGTTGAATCGCGTGAGGCCAAAATTTGCGTGTTCCCCAGGCTGCGTAAGTAGTCTTTCATCACTTTCCAAGCCATCTCATGGGTGAACTCAAACGCCTGAATAAGACCTTGCTGCTCCAGTTCGCTCAACGCTCGGGTGCGCCGCAACGCAACGGCGTTGGACAGTTGCCGCAAGGCTGCGCTGAAGCTTTGTAAGCGTTGCTTCCAGCGCACATCTTGAGCATCGGTCGTCATGCTGTGTCATTAGCCATTCAGTTCATCCGCCCGATCCTGGGCCTTCTCGAAGTCCAGATCGCCGCTATAGATGGCGCGTCCGCAGATGACACCTTCCACGCCATCGTCTTCCACGGCGCACAGGGCTTCGATATCAGCCATGTTGGACAAGCCACCTGAAGCGATCACCGGAATCGTCAGCGCCTGCGCCAGTTTGACGGTGGCTTCGACATTGATGCCGCTCAGCATGCCGTCGCGGCCGATGTCGGTGTAGATGATGGATTCGACGCCGTAGTCTTCAAACTTCTTGCCCAGGTCAATCACATCGTGGCGGGTCAACTTGCTCCAGCCGTCGGTGGCCACCTTGCCATCGCGTGCGTCCAGGCCGACGATGATGTGGCCGCCAAACGCGGTGCAGGCGTCTTGCAAAAAGCCAGGGTTCTTGACGGCGGCGGTGCCGATGATGACGTAGCGCAGGCCGGCGTCCAGGTAGCGCTCGATCGTATCCAGGTCACGGATGCCGCCGCCCAGTTGCACATCCACCTCGTTGCCCACTTCTTTGAGGATCTTGCGGATCGCCAATTCGTTCTTGGGGTGCCCCGCAAAGGCTCCATTCAAATCCACCAAGTGCAGGCGGCGTGCGCCCTTGTTGACCCAGGAGCGGGCCATGACGGCCGGATCCTCGCCAAAGGTGGTGGATTGGTCCATGTCGCCTTGTTTGAGGCGAACGCAGTGGCCGTCTTTTAAGTCAATTGCGGGGATTAAAAGCATGATGCTTCAGAGTTGGAGGGAAAGGGGTAGCTACGCGAGGCTCACACGGGCAAGGAGGTCAGGGTTTCCAATGCAGGAAGTTGCGGTAGAGCGAGAGGCCTTGGTCGGCGCTTTTTTCAGGGTGGAACTGGGTAGCGAAAATATTATCGCGCGCTATGGCTGCAGAAAAGCGTTGTCCATAGTCGGTTTCACCCACGCTGTGGCGCGTATCCGACGGTTGGGCGTAGTAACTGTGCACGAAATAGAAGTAACTGCCATCCGGCACATCGCCCCACATGGGGTGCGGCCGCGCCCCATTTCCCAAATCCTGGTGTGGTGTGGTGCCGTGGTTGGTTTGCCAAACCTTGTTCCAGCCCATTTGCGGCACCTTGTAGCGGCTGCCATCGGGCTGAATCTGGCCCGCTAGATCAAATTTGAGGACCTCGCCGGGGATCAAGCCCAGGCAGGGTGTGTCCAGCTCGTCGCTGTGGTCCAGCAGCATCTGCATGCCCACGCACACGCCCATCAGCGGCTTGTGCGCGGCTGCGTGCATCACGGCGTCATACATGCCGCTGTCGTGCAGCTCGCGCATGCAGTCGCGCATGCCACCCTGGCCGGGTAAGACCACACGTTCAGCAGCCATCACCTCGGCGGGCGTGCGTGCCCAGACCACCTCTAGACCGGCACCGGCTGCCACATGCACGACCGCCTGCGTGACGGAACGCAGATTGCCCATGCCGTAGTCCACCACCGCAATCGTTTTCTTCATGCTACAAATTTAATAGCTGCCTAGGCAGCTTCTACGAGGGCTACAGCCCAATTGTTCGAACACGGTTACAGCGAACCCTTGGTAGATGGAATCATACCCGCTGCACGGGGGTCGCGCTCCAAGGCCGCACGCAGCGCGCGGGCAAAGGCCTTGAACACGGTCTCGGCCTGGTGGTGGGCGTTTTCGCCCTTCAGGTTGTCGATGTGCAGCGTCACAAAGGCGTGGTTCACAAAACCCTGGAAGAATTCGTGTGTCAGTTGGGTGTCAAACGTGCCGATCATGCCGCTCTTGAAGGGCACATCCATAACCAGGCCGGGGCGGCCCGAGAAGTCGACGACGACGCGGCTCAGGGCCTCGTCCAGCGGCACGTAGGCGTGGCCGTAGCGGCGGATGCCCTTCTTGTCGCCCACGGCCTGGTTGAAGGCCTGGCCCAGTGTGATGCCCACGTCTTCCACCGTGTGATGGCCGTCGATGTGCAGGTCACCATCGGCCTCGATGTCCAGGTCGATCATGCCGTGGCGGGCGATCTGGTCCAGCATGTGGTCGAAGAAACCGATGCCGGTCGACAAGCGTGCCTGGCCGGTGCCGTCCAGGTTGATGCGCACGCGGATCTTGGTCTCGGCGGTGTTGCGCGTGACCTCGGCGATGCGGTCCGGGTTGGGGGTTTGCGGGATTTCGATCAGGGAGGAGTTCATAGGGATTCTTCGAGTGCGGACAAAAGGCGGGTGTTCTCGTCGGCCGTGCCAACGGTGAGGCGCACACATTGGGCCAGCAATGGATGCATTTTAGAAACGTTCTTGACCAGCACGCCACGTGCTTTGAGGCCGTCAAAGGTTTTCTGGGCGTCGGCCACGCGGACCAGGACCATGTTGGCGTCGCTGTCCCAGGCTTTCACGGCTGGCATGGCGCGCAGAGCGGACAGCAGGCGGGTGCGTTGTGCGCGCAGTTCTGTGGCTTGGCCAGCGAAAACATCCGCATGTTCCAGCGCAAACAGCGCGCATTCGTAATTCAGCACGCTGATGTTGTAGGGCGGGCGCACTTTGTCGACCTGGGCGATCAGCGCCTTGGGACCGACCATGTAGCCAATGCGCACCCCTGCCAGGCCAAACTTGCTCATGGTGCGCATTAAGAGCACATGGGCGTGCGCGGCAGGGTTGGCGCGGATGGTGTCCAGGTAGGTGCGGCTGGAGAAGGGCTGATAAGCCTCGTCCAGCACGACCAGACCACCGACGGCGCCCGCGGCGGCGATGACGCGGGCCATGCTGTCGGCATTCCACAGATTGGCGGTGGGGTTATTGGGGTAGGCCAGGTAGACGATGGCCGGCTGGTGCGCAGCAATCGCGGCCAGCATGGCGGCCTCGTCGAGTTCAAAGTCGGCCGTCAACGGCACACCGACAAAATCCAGCCCCTGCAGCGTGGCGCTCATCGCGTACATCACGAAGCCAGGCAGCGGCGCCAGGATCACCGGCTTCTTGCCCGTGACCGGGTCGGCCGCCACATCACAGGCCATGGCCAACAGCGAGATCAACTCGTCCGAGCCGTTACCCAGCATGATGTCAAAGCCTTCGGGCATGTCTGCGTAGGCGGCCAGCGCGTGGCGCAGGTCGTTGACGCGGCTTGTCGGGTAGCGGTTCAGCGCCAGCGCACCCAGGCGTTGGCCCAGGGCTTCTTGCAGCGCGGCGGGCAGGCGGTGCGGGTTCTCCATGGCGTCGAGCTTGACCATGCCGACCGAGTCCTGAACGTTGTAGGCGTGCATGGATTGCACGTCCTGGCGGATGCGACGCTGGATCAGGGCGTCCAGGGCGGGGGCGGCTGTACTGGTGGCAGATGCGGCGGTCATGCGTGGGGGCTTCCGTTCGGTGGGTTGGCAATGGCTACAGGATGTTCGTTCGTGGCAGTCGATGTCTATTCACTCAAGCCCAGCAAGGAGGGCGTGACGAGGAAAGGGTTCAGGATGGTCACGCCGTCGATGTGCTGCTGGTGCGCCAGGCTCGGCGTCAGCACGAAATTGGCGCCGGATTGCGCGGCCGATGCGACCATCAGCGCATCCCAGTAGCGCAGCCCAAAACGGGCCTCCACGCCCCAGGCGGTTTCCACCGTCTGGTGGTCGATCTGCCAGGGCTGCCAGAGCTGGAGGCGCCGCAGTTTGGCGCGCGCGTCGCCGGCGGGCATGGCGAATGTTTGCGTGGCGATGACGTAGTAGTCGTTCAGCACCTGGGTGCTGATCCGCCCTGCCCTGCGCAACCACAGGGCCTGCAGCCAGGCACGGGCCTGGGTTTGTTTGCGCGTGTCAAAGGCGTCGTCTGCGCATAGCAGCACGTGGGTATCGACGAAGACGATGGGTTTGGCTGCTGTGCTCTCAGCCATTGACAACCTCCCGCTCCGGATACGGCATGCCGCCCGAGCTGAACGATGAGGTGTCGGCAACCCACTCACGTTGTGCACGGGCGTA
>NZ_JANXUQ010000108.1 GCF_025356155.1 Rhodoferax sp.
GAATGCTATACATTAAGTAGCACACTATGCATATCCGACGAGGGCTAGAGCCGAATTTTCCTCGAACACCTTCAAAACAAACCTAATTTGGGTATAAATTGCCTACTTCTAGCCCAATGGCTCAGCCACCGTGTTAGCATCCGCCCGCCCCGGCCCGCCGCCACCTCCTCCAAATCCCCGCATATGAGCCAAACCCGCGACGACAACCGCTTTGACATCCTGCGTCTGCTGGCAGCCTGGCTGGTGTTGTTCAGCCACTGCTACCCGCTGAGTGGGCGCGCGGCCAGCGAGCCACTGGCCAGCACCTGGGGCGTGGACACGCTGGGGGGCGTGGGCGTGGCGATATTCTTTGTGCTGAGCGGTTATCTGGTGACGCTGTCGCTGGAACGCAGTCCCCATGTGCTGGAGTTTGCCCGGCGCCGCGCGCTGCGTATCTACCCGGCGCTGGTCGCGCTGTGCCTGCTGTGCGTGCTGGTGCTGGGGCCGTGGATGACAACCTGGCCGCTGTCTGCTTATTGGCAGCACCCCGTAACCTGGGACTACCTGAAGACGGCCAGCGCGTGGTTCATCCACTACCCATTGCCTGGCGTTTTTTATACCAACCCCCAGCCCATCACCGTCAATGGCGCCCTGTGGTCGCTGCCGTATGAGATCACCTGTTATGGCGTGCTGGCGCTGGCCAGCTTGCTGCCGGGGCCGCTGCGGGTCAAGGTGCCGCTGCTAGGTGTGGGTTTGGTGGTGCTGCTGTTGGTACGCCCGGCGGACACGGTGATGGGGCCATTCGACCTGTTTGTGGGTATGGACTACTACCACAGCAAGCTGGGTGTGTCGTTTGCTTTGGGTGCCGTGTTCGCCTGCTGGCGCACGCACGTTCGCCCCGTGCTGTGGCCAGCGCTGGTGTTGCTGGCCGGTGCGCTATGCCTGCCCCACAGTGCGTGGCAGACGCTGCTCTACCTGCTGGGTGTTGGCATGCTGACGCTGTGGCTGGCGCTGTATGGGCGCTGGTTGCCACGCGTGCCAGCGCGCATTGGCGACTGGTCGTATGGTGCGTATCTATACGGCTTTCCGGTGCAGCAGGTGCTGGCGCACCACCGGCTGCACGAGGTCAGCTTTGTGGGCTATATCGTGGCCAGCACGGTGATCACCTTTGCACTGGCGGGCTTGTCGTGGCACCTGGTGGAAAAGCAGGCGATGCGCTGGAAGTAGCGGCTGACTCACTCACCCGCTCGCTAACGCACCCAATCCATCAATCAATCACCTCCGCCACAACCGCCACCGCAACCTCCCCCGTCCCCGCCGCCTCCATCCCCCGAGGAATCGCTGCCGCCAAAGCTGCCCGCATCGCCACCGCAGCCACTTCCCCCGCCGCCACTGGCATCACCAAAGCTGGTGCCGCAATACGCATCGGAGCCGCTCTTGCGATCGATGTCGCTGCAGTCCGGCACATAACTAAAGCTGCCGGGAATGGCGAACTTTTTGTCCAGGGCGAACAGCAGCGGCAGGCGCGTGGGTTTGCGCGGGTTGATGCTTTCTTCCTTGCAAGCCCAGTACCAAGCGCGGCGCAGGCCGTCGTTGCGCTTGGGGTCACGGCCCAGCACTTCAGCGGGCGTGTGGTGCATCAGATTGCCAAAGGCGACGCTGCACCAGGCATCGTAGGCGCGGGTGTGCAAGATGAACTCGTGCCAGGCGGCGTCCACCACCTGCGATGGCATCGCCACGAACTGCCGTTGGCTGCGCAGATGCGCCATGAAGAACTGGCGCAGGCCGTGCAGCACCAGCTCCACATCGCGCACGCCCAGTTGCGGGTACTGGGTGCGCAGCTTGGCGCCCAGAAAGCGGGGGAAGGTGGATTCGCGGATGAACTGGCGGCGCAGGCTGGTTTCCCACGCGCGCAGCGCCAGAAACAGCACAACGCCAAAAAAGACGGAACAAACCGCCATCACCGCCGACATGCGCCCCCAAGGGCGGTTCGCATACGCCAGCAGTGGCAATGCCAGTACGGCCAGCCACTTGCTCCAGGCCAGCCATCGGATGCGACGCAGCAGCGTGGCCTTAAACGCGGGTAGCTGCATAACGCGCCTCCTCTTGCAGGCGCAGCACGCGACGCTGCACCTTGCCGGTGGTGGTCATGGGCAGTGCGTCCACAAACTCAATCTCCTTGGGGTATTCATACGGCGCCAGCAGGCCCTTGACGTGGACCTGCAGTTCCACCGTAAGCCTTGTATGTAACTCGGCTGTAGCCCTCGTATCGCCTGCGCATGCAGCTATAAAATCAGGAGCAACTACGACGTAGGCCTTGACCAGCGCACCGCGCTCGGGGTCGGGCTTTGGCACCACGGCGGCATTGGCCACGGCCGGGTGTTTGACCAGGCAATTCTCGATCTCACCCGGGCCTATGCGGTAGCCCGCGGCCTTGAACACATCGTCGGAGCGGCCCTGGTACCACAGGTAGCCATCGGCATCGCGCACGGCCATATCGCCGGTACGGCACCAGTCGCCGGTGAACTTGGCGTCGGTCGCGGCCTCGTTCTTCCAGTAGCCCAAGAAGAAGATGGGATCGGGCTGGCCGTGCACGTCCAGCCGGTTCAGCGCCACATCGCCGGGCACACCTACCGGGCATTCCTTACCTGCGTCGTCAATGACTCGCACCTGGTGGCCAGGGTAACCCATGCCCATGCTGCCGGGTTTGGACGGGTACAACACATTGCAGTTGCCGACGATGTAGTTGATCTCGGTCTGGCCAAACATCTCGTTGGGTTTGACGCCCAACTGCTGCTCGCAGTAGGCAAACACGGCGTCGCCCACGGCCTCACCCGCGCTCATGATGGCTTGGAGCTTGAGCTTGAACTGCTGGTGCACGGTCTGCTGGGGCGCGCCAGTAAACGCCTTCATCATGGCCTTGAGCGCGGTGGGGAACAGAAAGGTGTGGGTCACGCCGCAGTCACCCATCAGCTCCAACGCGGTCTGCGGGCTGAAGCGGCCGTTGTAGGCGACGATGGGGCGGCCAAAGTACAGCGTGGGCAAGAGCGCGTCCATCAACCCGCCGGTCCATGCCCAGTCGGCGGGACTCCAGAAGACGGCCTGTGTCGCGGACTCTTTGAATGGATCAAAGCCAAACCAGTTCTGGCTGGCGACAAAGCCCGGCAGGTTGCCAATCAGTGCCCGGTGTGCCAGCAGCGCACCCTTGGGGTTGCCCGTGGTGCCACTGGTGTAAATCAGTATAGCGGGCTCGTCGGCGGTGGTCTGCACGATGGCGAACTGCGTGCTGAACTGGGCCAGCGCATCGGCGAGTTCGCAGTCGGCCAAGCGTTGCACGGCATCCGGCGCGCCCACGCCCATCACGGTGCGCAGCATCGGGCAATGTTTGCGCGCGAGTTTCAGGTCCGACAGGGAAGATGCATCGGCAATGGCGACGACCGCCTCGCTGTCTTGCAGACGGTATTCCAGCGCATCCGGCCCAAACAACAGCGACAGCGGCATCGCCACCGCGCCCATTTGAAGCACCGCGATGTAGGCCACGGCCGTCTCAAAGCATTGCGGCATGACGATGGCCACACGGTCGCCACGCGCCACGCCCTGGGCCTTAAGCGCATTGGACAGGCGGTTGGCCTGCTCCTGCAACTGGGCGTATGAGTAAAAAGTGCCGCTAGCCCTCGTGGAATATGAATGTACCGCTATGTTTTTTGCAGCATCTGGCTTCGCCGCCCAGCGCGCACAACAGACTTCGGCGATATTGAAGTATTGCGGCACGGCCCAGGTGAAGTGGCTGTGCAAGCGGGTGTACGCATCTGGCACACCACCCTCAGACGCGGGGCCTGTGCTGTTGGGTCGTTTCGCTTTGTCTCTGTTTTGACTGACTGGCATCGCGTGGCTCCGTATGATTGGCTAAATGTACCAAGTCAAAAGAAAATCCCGCAGCGAGTTTGTCCCTATACGTAATCTGCAGTACCACGTGCAAATCTGGGGCGAGCCTTCTCCCGACAAAACCCCGCTGGTCATGGTCCATGGCTGGATGGACGTGGCGGCCAGCTACCAGTTCGTCGTCGACGCCTTCCAGGACGACCACTACATCATCGCACCCGACTGGCGCGGGTATGGCAAGACGCCGTCAGGTCAGGTCGACAACTACTGGTTCCCCGACTACATGGCCGACCTGGACTTTTTGCTGGACCACTACTCTCCGGACCGCCCCGTCAACCTGGTCGGCCACAGCCTGGGCGGCAATGTGGTGATGCTGTACGGCGGTGTGCGCCCCGAGCGCATCCGCTGCCTCGTCAACCTGGAGGGCTTTGGCCTGCCCGCCACCACGCCCGACATGGCGCCCGCACGGTATGCCAAGTGGATGGACGAGTTGAAGAAGTTGCACCGTGGCGAGATGGACCTGCGTGCCTACGACGCGGTGAGTGGCGTGGCCCGGCGTTTGATGAAAACCAACCCGCGCCTGAGCCAGGACAAGGCCGACTGGCTGGCCCGGCACTGGGCCGAAGAAAACGCCGAAGGCAAATGGACCATTCTGGGCCAACCCGCGCACAAGGTCATCAGCGCCCACCTGTACCAATCCGAAGAAGTGCTGGCCCTGTACCGGCGCCTGAACATGCCGGTGCTGGCCGTGGAAGCCTCCGACAACAGCCTGGACCTGTGGTGGAAAGGCAAGTTCACGCTGGAGCAGTACCACGAGCGCATCAAAAATGTGCCGAATGTGGAGATTGGCTTCATACCCGATGCGGGTCACATGATGCACCACGACCAACCAGAAGTTCTGGCTGGGCTGATCGAGCGGTTCATCGCATAAACAGGCCACCGCGCCTGTTGCCCAAGGAACCGGCGTTGCAACCGGCGGCAACAAAGATAGACGCCCAGTATCATGTGACCATTATAAAGGGAGGTCAATAAGATGCATTTCAAGCCATCCGTCACATCGCGCGTCCGCCACAAACTGCACGCTAGCCTGCATCCGGCATCTCGCACGCTCAGACCAATTCTGCTTGCCATGGTTGCCAGCTTGGCCAGCCTGGCAGTTCATGCGGGGTCTTGCAACTTCACGACACCCGGCGCCGCGACTTGTTCAATTCCCGCAGGCGTGGCTTTTGTCAACGTGGTGGCCACCGGCGGCGGCGGTGGCGGTACTGGTGAGGGTTATCGTGGCGGCAACGGAGGGGTCGTGACCCAAACTCTGTCTGGCGTGGGCGGCACCACACTCAACTTGTTTGTCGGCGGCGGCGGCGGCGCCGGCGCCGGCTTTGCTGGCATCGGCCCCGGCGGTGGCGGCGGATCAAGCAATGTGAATGCGGGGACCACACCGCAAATTATCGCTGGCGGCGGCGGCGGCGGTGGCTGTGGCTTTGGCGGTAACGGTGACGGCAGCAACGGCAGCAGCATCTGCCCTAGCCCCAGCAGCGGCGGCAGGGGCGGCAGGGGCGGCAGCGGCGGCAACAGCGGCAGCGAACTACTCTACGGCGGCCAGGGCGGCCACGGCGGCAGCGGTAACGGCGGCGGGGGCGGCGAAGGCGTCTCCTTCAAGGGCATCGGCGGCGAAGGCGGCATCGGCGCCGGCGGTGGGAGTGGTGGACCCGGTGGTGGTGGGGGCGGCTACGGCGGCGGCGGCGGCGGCTACTTCGGCGGGGGCGGGGGCGGCGGGAGCACGGGCGGAACGGTGACGGTAGCATCCAATGGCAGTGGTGGGATCGGCGGCGATGGCTCCATCGTCATAACATGGACGGACCCACCGGTACCAGTGACTGCCCTAGCCAACCCACTGGCCGGCGGTACCGTAAGCTGCACGCCCAACCCGGTGCCCTATGGTGGAGCCAGCATCTGCACCGCCACGGCCAACCCCGGTTACACCCTTAGCGCATTCAGCGGCGATTGCGCGGGCGCGAATTGTCTGCTGGGCAATGTCACCTCGGCCAAGAGCATCACTGCCAACTTCACCCCCGTTGGGCCACTCCCCCCAACGGCATTGATCCCGTCGTTGGGTAACCCAGTGCCCGGTCTGGCAACAGGGGCCCCCCAAAGGCTGAACATGGCCAGTGGCATCGGACCGACTGTCATAGCGGGCATCGTGCGCGTGTTGCAAAACGGTGGCTTCCCGGGCGTGCAGTACGTGAGGCAATCGCCCACTGGCGCCGTGGTACTTTCCACGCCATCGGGCCAGGATATCGTCTTTGGACCCACTGGCGTGCAAGGCAATGACAACCGTGCAGACGGCTGGTACCCACTGGGCAACGGCCAATACCAATTCGTGGTCAACGGTGTAGCTCTGACAGTTACGCCCGCCGTGCAAAACCTGGACCAACTGCTGGCTTTGCTGCCCGTTGGCACGACCGTCAACATGAACAGCAACGGCTCGCTGATTGCCAAGTTGGGCGGTCTGACCTACGTGGTGCAGCCCGGTGTGTTTACGCAGGTGTTAGGCAACCCCGGTGGTATCCCGGTGCTGGGTCTTGGCATCGACGGCTATCAGCACTTCACCGATGCGGCGGGCAATGATCAGCCCCTGTACCCCGCCTTTATCGAGCCCGACGCCCTACTGCGCATCCTACAGACGCTAGACGCCAACGCAACTCTGAACATTCAGTTGGACGGTACGGCCAAGCTTTCGCTCAACGCAACATCCTATACGCTGGTTCCAGACCTTACGCTTGGCGGCGTAACCGCGGGTCAGGAAGCGATCTACTGGTGGCAAGAAGGGCCAGTGCGTTACCGCACGCGGGTGCTGAGCAGTTGGCTCGACCTTCTGTCGGACGGGTTTACGGTGCGCCAGAAGTAGGGGAAGCGTAAGGTCGGCGGCGTTTCGAACCCGAGACGCTACAGTTGGGCCAATGCACACTCGACTTAGCTCAACCCCGTCCCTCCCGCCCTCCAGCCCCTCTGTCCGCGTCAACCTCGCATTGCAAGGGGGCGGCTCGCACGGTGCGTTTACCTGGGGCGTTCTGGACACGCTGCTGGATGATGGCCGCGTAAGCTTTGAAGGCATCAGCGGCACCAGCGCGGGGGCAATGAACGCGGTGGCCATGGCGCACGGTTTTGCCAAGGCAGAAGGCCAGCCAGCCGCCAAGATGCGGGAGTCGGCCCGCGCATCGCTGGCGGCCTTCTGGGAGGGCATTGTGGACATGGGGGCCTTGGGTTCGTCCATCTCACAAGCCCAGCGCGCGCCGTTTGACATTTTGTTTGGTGGCTTTGGCGGCCAGGCGGGGGGCCAGTCCCCAGGCCAACTGTTCGCCGACGCCATGACCAGTTTCTGGTCTAGCAACGTATCGCCCTACCAAAGCAATCCGCTGGACATCAATCCCTTGCAGAAGTTTCTGGAAGAGAAAGTGGACTTTGGCCGGCTGGCGGCCTACAAGGCGCTCAAGGTGTTTGTCGTGGCCACTACCGTGACCACCGGCAAGGCGGAGGTGTTTTCGGGCAAGCGGCTCACCGCCAAGGCTGTCATGGCCTCGGCCTGCCTGCCTACGGTGTTCCAGGCGATTGAGATCGACGGCGAACACTACTGGGACGGCGGCTACGCCGGCAACCCAGCCATCCACCCGCTGATCTACCAGTGCGACAGCCGCGACGTGGTGCTGGTGCAGATCAACCCGATTAAGCGCGACAAGCTGCCGACCACGGCCGCCGACATCATGGACCGGCTCAACGAAATCACCTTCAACGCCGCGTTGATCGCCGAAATGCGCGCCATCGACTTCGTCAAACGCCTGCTGGCCGAGGGCAAGCTGGACCCCAGCCACTACAAGGACGTGCTGATGCACCGCATTGACGGGGGCGAGATTTTGGAGGGATTTGCCGCGTCGACCAAATCCGCAACGGATGCCAAGCTCATCCACACGCTGCGCGACCTCGGCAAGGGCTGCGCCAAGCTGTGGTTGGCGAAGAAATTTGCGTCCCTGGGCGTGGCCTCCAGCGTCAATATCGGGCGCGATTATCTGGACGATCTGCGCGTCCCATCTCGATAAGTGAGACGGCAGAGTGGCAAATCCGCGCCGGGCCGCCCCAAGCGGATTTAGCCCCCTCGGGGGGCAGCGACCCGCAAAGCGGTGGAGCGTGGGGGCCATATCTCAGCGTGGGGCAACAACCCGCCGCCGGGCCGCCCCAAGGCGGGTTAGCCCCCTCGGGGGGCAGAGAGCCACACGCAGTGGGCGAACGTGGGGGCGATATCCCAACTAAAATACGGGGTTATTTCCCGAATTCACCGCATAGGACAGCACCATCATGGACGCAGAACGCATCAACCTCATTGGCACCCAACTCAACGGCCTGACCGCAAGGACCCAAGAGTTACGGGGGTATCTTTGACTACGATGCCAAAGCCGAGCGCCTGCGCACCGTTGTTGCGTCCCTAGAAGACCCGACCGTCTGGAACGACCCCAAACGCGCCCAGGAACTGGGCAAAGAGAAAAAAGCCCTGGACGGCGTGGTGGTCACCATCACCGATCTGGAAACTGAGCTCAGCGACAACCTCGAACTGTTCGAGATGTCGAAAGAAGACGGCGACGAAGCCGGGCTGATCACCATCGAGGGCGAGACCGCCAAGCTGTCCGCCATCATCGAAGGCCTCGAGTTCCGCCGCATGTTCAGCAATCCGGCCGACCCGCTGAACTGCTTCCTGGACATCCAGTCCGGCGCTGGCGGTACCGAGGCCTGCGACTGGGCCAGCATGCTGCTGCGCCAGTACCTCAAATACGCCGAGCGCAAGGGCTTCAAGACCACGATCGAAGACGAGACCGCCGGCGACACTGCCGGCATCAAGGGTGCCACGATCAAGATCGAAGGCGAATACGCCTTTGGCCTGCTGCGCACCGAGACCGGCGTGCACCGCCTGGTGCGCAAGTCGCCATTCGACTCGTCGGGTGGGCGCCATACCAGCTTTGCCAGCGTGTTTGTCTACCCCGAGATTGACGATTCGATCGAGATCGAGATCAATCCATCCGACGTACGCGTGGACACCTTCCGCGCATCCGGCGCCGGTGGCCAGCACATCAACAAGACCGACTCGGCCGTACGCCTGACGCACATTCCCACCGGCATCGTCGTGCAGTGCCAAGACGGCCGCAGCCAACACGGCAATCGCGATGTAGCGTGGAAGCGCCTGCGCAGCCGACTGTATGACTTCGAGTTGCGCAAGCAGCAGGAAGCCCAGCAAAAGCTGGAAGACACCAAGACCGACGTGGGCTGGGGCCACCAGATCCGCAGCTATGTGCTGGACAACAGCCGCATCAAAGACCTGCGCACGAATGTCGAGGTCTCGGCTACGCAAAAGGTTTTGGACGGCGATTTGGACGTCTTCATCGAAGCATCCTTGAAACAAGGCGTCTGAAACATGACCCCCACGCTTGTCGCTTCGACTTCGTGTACTGCGCTGCCCCCCGAGGGGGCCGTCGTCGCCTTGGGGCGGCCCGGCGGCGACCGTCAATAAAAAACTGGAGAACAACATGCTGCAACTACGCGATAACGAAGGCGCACCCACCGTCATCAACCGTGCCGACTACACGGCCCCGGCCTACCACATTGACACGGTGGAACTGACCTTTGATCTGGACCCGACCAAGACCCGCGTGCTGAACAAGATGACACTGCGCCGCAACCCGGACGTACCGGCCCAGCCGCTGAAGCTGGACGGCGAAGAGCTGAACCTGTCGCGCGTGCTGGTCAATGGCCAGGGGACATCCTTCAAGATGGAAGGCGACCGCTTGGTGTTGGAAAATCTGCCCGAAGGCCCAGAGGCTTTCCAGCTGGAAATTTTCACC
>NZ_JANXUQ010000063.1 GCF_025356155.1 Rhodoferax sp.
GCTTTGACGGTTTCGAAGTTTTCCGACTTCTGCATGGGCCGGGCGGTGGTGCGACCAGACGCAACAAAAGCCTTGGGAGGGAGACGATCAGCAGGTTTGCTGGGGGCGGGTGGCAGTGGCATGGATGGTGGGGCTCATGGAGGGGGAGGTGATTGAGGAGGGCATCGCAAAAGCGAAAAAGCCGCCCTGAGCCAAGGCGGCTTTTTGTTGTGGCGCGTTTGCGATGTTCAACGGCATTGGATCATTATGCATGAGCCGGATGACACTGCCAGACTGGCGTGCGCCAAAAACCACTTTGTCGAAATCACCACAGGGTCGGCGCCCAGTCGGCGTGGGTGCTGCCGTTTGTTTAAACGGCTTTCTTCAGTGCCTTGACGGCTTTGAGCACGTCGTCCACATGGCCGGGGACCTTCAGGCCGCGCCATTCTTCTTTCAACAGGCCATCGGCACCGACCAGGAAAGTGCTGCGCTCGATGCCCTTGACCTTCTTGCCGTACATGATCTTGTTCTTGACCACGCCAAACATATGGCACATTTTTTCTTCGGTATCGGCGATCAGCTCAAACGGAAGTTCCAGCTTGGTCTTGAATTCGTCGTGCGACTTCATGTTGTCGCGGGACACACCAAATACGTTGGCGCCAGCCTTCACAAAGTCTTTGTACTTGTCACGAAACTGCATGGCTTCGGTGGTGCAACCAGGGGTATTGTCTTTCGGGTAGAAATACAACACCATAGTTTTACCCAGGTGGGTAGTATTACTAACCTTGATGCCACCGGTTGCGTTGGCTTCAAATTCAGGTAGGGGCTTGTTGACAACGATCGCCATATGGTACTTTTAGTCTCGCGTTCTGGATGTGTCAGTCAAAGTAGAGGGCCCAAACGTGACAGTGTTCGGTGACAGCGTTTGTTTACCCTCGACTGCAACCCACGATTTTACTCTGAAAAGCACCCCATAGGACCTCAGGGTAAAACCTGCTTACAACAAAAGGGCTGCAACCACCTTGCGGCCTTCACCGGCCAAAAAGTTGTACGTGCGGCACGCGGCCTGCGTGTCCATGGTCTCCACGCCGATGCGCTTGGCGTACAAGGCCTGCAACAGTGCAGGATTGGGAAAGCGAATGCGCTCGCCGCTGCCAAAAATCACCAACTCGGCATCCATCTGGATGAGGCGTTCGAAGTGGCTGTCCAGCAAATCATCAAACTGGGCGCATTCCCAAAAATAGGGCGCCGCCAAGGTGCTGACTACCACGCTGGACGTGTATTTCTCACCATTGACGGTGACCCAGCCCGGCCCATAACCCGTCACGGACGACGATTCGGTAGGGTCTGGGAGAAACTTCATAGTGGTGCCTGGGTGAAATTGAATGCTGCACCGCACTAAGACTGTGCGGAACTGTGGTCAAATTATAAGTTTCGCCCTGTGCTAAAGACTTCTGGAGGGACTTTTGCGTACCATTCAAAAATCGGCCAAGCTGGCTAATGTGCTCTACGACATTCGCGGACCCATCATGGATGCGGCCCGTCAGATGGAGGACGAAGGCCAGAAGATCATCAAGCTCAACCTCGGCAACCTCGCCGTTTTTGGTTTTGATGCCCCGGAAGAAATCCAGCAGGACATGATCCGCAACCTGCCCAATTCGGCGGGCTACTCGGACAGCAAAGGCATCTTCGCCGCGCGCAAGGCGGTGATGCACGAGACCCAGAAGCAGGGCATTGCCGGCGTCACGCTGGACGATATCTATCTGGGCAACGGCGCCAGCGAACTCATCACGATGGCCACCAATGCGCTGTTGGACAACGGCGACGAGCTACTGCTGCCCATGCCCGATTACCCGCTGTGGACCGCTGCCACCAGCCTGTCCGGCGGCAAACCGGTGCACTACTTGTGTGACGAGGCCAATGGCTGGATGCCCAATCTGGACGACATCCGCGCCAAGATCACGCCCAAGACCAAGGGCATCGTCGTCATCAACCCCAACAACCCGACAGGCGTGCTGTATTCCGATGCCCTGCTCAAGAGCATTGTCGAGATTGCCCGTGAACACGGCCTGGTGATCCTGGCCGATGAGGTGTATGACAAAGTCTTGTACGACGGCGTCAAACACACGGCCATCGGCAGCTTGTCCACCGACATACTGACGCTGACCTTCAATTCGCTGAGCAAAAGCTACCGCTCTTGCGGCTACCGCGCCGGCTGGCTGGTGGTATCGGGCGACAAGAAACACGCTACGGATTACATCGAGGGCCTGAACATGCTCTCGAACATGAAGCTGTGCTCCAACGTACCCGGTCAATGGGCGATCCAGACCGCCTTGGGCGGCTACCAGAGCATCAACGACCTGGTCTGCGAAGGTGGCCGCCTGCGCCGCCAACGCGACCTGGCCTATGAGCTGATCACCGCCATCCCCGGCGTGAGCTGCGTCAAGCCCAGCGCCGCCTTGTATATGTTTCCCAAGCTGGACCCGGCGGTGTACCCCATCGCGGACGACCGGCAATTCTTCCTGGAGCTGCTGCGCGAGACCCGTGTCATGCTGGTCCAAGGAACAGGCTTCAACTGGCAGCAACCGGATCACTTCCGCATTGTGTTTCTGCCACATGAAGACGATTTGCGCGAGGCCATCAACCGTATCGCCAAGTTCCTGGAAAGCTACCGCAAGAGCCATGGCACACAGCCTGCGCAAACGCAAGGCCAGCCATCTGCTATCAAGTTGGTAGCGGCTCGCGCATGATCCACGAGGGCTAGCGCCCTGTTTTACCGTTAGAGAGTTTATGAAACCGATTCAAGTTGGCCTGCTGGGCATAGGCGTTGTAGGCGCGGGCACATTCAATGTACTCAAGCGCAACCAGGAAGAAATCCAGCGCCGTGCCGGCCGTGGCATTGAAATCACCATGGTGGCCGATCTGGATGTGGCCCGTGCCCAATCCGTGGTCGGCCCCGATGTCACCGTGGTCAGCGACGCCCGCGCCGTCATCGCCAACCCCGATATCGACATCGTCATCGAATTAATTGGTGGCTACGGCATTGCCAAACAACTGGTGCTGGAAGCCATCGCCGCTGGCAAACACGTGGTCACCGCCAACAAGGCCCTGCTGGCCGTGCACGGAACCGAGATTTTTGCGGCGGCCTCCGCCAAGGGTGTCATGGTCGCGTTTGAAGCGGCTGTGGCCGGTGGCATACCCATCATCAAGGCGCTTCGCGAAGGCCTGACCGCCAACCGCATCCAGTGGATCGCCGGCATCATCAACGGCACGACCAACTTCATCCTGTCCGAGATGCGCGACAAGGGCCTGGATTTCTCCGTGGTGCTGAAAGAAGCACAACGCCTGGGTTATGCCGAAGCCGACCCCACCTTCGATATCGAAGGCGTGGACGCCGCGCACAAGGTCACGCTGATGTCGGCGATTGCCTTTGGCATCCCAGTGCAGTTTGACAAGGCCTATGTTGAAGGCATCACCAAGCTGGGCGCTGCCGACATCAAGTACGCCGAGCAGCTGGGCTACCGCATCAAGCTCTTGGGTATTGCGAAGCGTCGCATAGACGACGCGACCAAGCGCACCATTGGCGTGGAGCTGCGGGTACACCCCAGCCTGATCCCGTCCAAGCGCCTGATCGCCAACGTGGAAGGCGCGATGAATGCCGTGGTCGTCAATGGTGACGCGGTGGGCAACACGCTGTACTACGGCAAGGGCGCGGGCTCCGAGCCCACGGCCAGCGCAGTGATTGCCGATCTGGTGGACATCACCCGCCTGCACACCGTGGACGCGGCCAACCGCGTGCCCCACCTGGCCTTCCAGCCCGGCGCTATGAGCGATACTCCTGTGCTGCCCATGGGCGACGTGGTGACCAGTTACTACTTGCGCCTGCGCGTGGCCGACCAGGCAGGCGTGCTGGCGAAGGTAACCGGCATCCTGGCCGAGTCCAACATCAGCGTCGATGCCATGCTGCAACGCGAGGCGGATGAAGTGGGCGGCGAGGGCACCGGACCGGACGGGACGCGTGGCATCCCCCAAACTGACTTGATCATTCTGACCCACGACTGCAAGGAAGCGAAGATGAACGCAGCCCTGGCCCAGATGCAGGCCCTGCCCACCGTGCTGGCGCCCATCGTGCGTATCCGCAAGGAAGAGCTGGCATGAAATACAGCCCCCACGTTCACTGCGTTCTCTGCCCCCCGAGGGGGCGCTCATTGCCCTTCAGGCGGCTGGGCGGTCAATGATGCTGTACCTGTCCACCCGCGGCCATCCCGACCGCAAGCGTTTCTGCGAAATCCTGCTCGAAGGCCTGGCGCCCGATGGCGGGCTGTACCTGCCGGAGTCCTACCCGCAGATCAGCGCCACGGCCCTGCAACGCCTACGCCGCACCTACCGTCAGGGCGCGCCCGGTGGTTATGCCGATCTGGCGTTTGAAATTCTGTCGCTGTTCATTGACGACATCCCCGCGGATGATTTGAAGGCGATTTGCAAGAAGACCTACACCGAAGACGTGTTTGGCACCCCCGAGATCGTGCCGCTGAAGACGCTGGAAGCGCCCAATGCCAAAGCGGGCGAACCCGGCCTGTACCTGGAAGCCTTGTCCAACGGCCCTACGCTGGCCTTCAAAGACATGGCGATGCAGCTGCTGGGCAACCTGTTCGAATACGAGCTGGGTCGCCGCGGTGAAGAGCTGAATATTTTTGGCGCCACCAGTGGCGACACCGGCAGCGCCG
>NZ_JANXUQ010000182.1 GCF_025356155.1 Rhodoferax sp.
CGTCGGCAAACGGCTGGCGGGTATGTTGGCACAGGCCTGCGCCAGCGTGGCGTCTGGCGTGGGTGTGCCAGCACCAATGCGCTGCTCCAGAAACTGCATGGCCTCTTCTGGCAAGACCAGTTCTATGCTGTCGTCACCCCACCCGTTCCATCGCTTCATGACTCGCGCTCCTGGCTATCGTTTGGCAGCATGCAATTGCTACACTGGCCGCAACTGTATCCACGCCCTGGCGCCCTGTATTGCGCTTTCATGACAAGGGATTGTTCTAACGTGCCAACCGCCCCCGCCATTGCTACAAGCCACCTGTCCGGTGGCCGCGTGGCCGGTGCTTACCTGCAGCCGCTGCTGGAGCTGGCGGTGGAGCGCGGCGTCACATTGCGGGCGCTGGCCCTTGCTGCGGGGCTGGCAGAAAACGCCTTGTTACCCGTACCTGAATCCTTAGCTGCTTCCGACTATGTGCGCCTGCTGGACGTGGGCGCTGAGCTGGCCCAACACCCGCACTTTGGCCTGCATGTGGGTGAACGCGTCAAGCTGGGCACCTACAGCGTCTACGGCCTGATCCTGCTGAGCTGCCGCGACTTTGGCCAGGTGTTCCAGCAAACCCTGCGCTACGAAGGCCTGGCCCATGACCTTGGCCGCTCGGAATTGCGCGTCAACGAACACACGGCCGAGTACCTTTGGCGCAGCCACTTCCCCAACGCCAGCCGCCACTTGGCTGAGAGCGTGTTTGCCGGTGTGCGCGTGTTTGGCACCTGGCTGGCCGGTATGCCGTTGCCGGCAGCGCCGGTCTCCTTTGCCCATGCCGCGCCCGCGGACCTCACCGAGCACCACCGCCTGTTCGGCCCGGATGTGGCGTTTGGCGCGGAAGCGAACTGCGCCCGTTTTGACGCCACGTTATTGAGCCTGCCGGTACCCAATGCCGATGTCAGCTTGTACCCTGTGCTGCAACAGCACGCCGAGCGGTTACTGCAGCTCAAGCTGCGAACCCAAAGCGATGCCGGCATCGTAGCCCAGGTGCGCGCCAGCATTGCCAGCAACCTGGCCCAGGACCGCGCCCGCTTGGGCGCGATTGCCGAAGAACTATCCTTAAGCCAGCGCACGCTGCAGCGCAAACTGGCCGAGGCAGGCACCAACTTCCAACAGGTGCTGGACCAGACGCGCCAGGAGTTGGGGCAGGGCTATTTGCTGCAACGCGACCTGGGCCTGGCGGACATTGCGTTCTTGCTAGGCTTTCAAGAGCAGAGCGCGTTCAACCACGCGTTCAAGGAATGGACCGGGGAGAGCCCGGGGAGTTACCGCGAAAGGCTGGGGCGGGCCTGAGTAAGCGCTAAAACGTTTCACTTGGCACCGCACACCAGCCTGCGAACTACTGCACCGTCAACAGTTCGACACTGAATACCAGAGCAGTATTGGGTGGTATGACTCCACTGACGCCCGAACTGCCATACGCAAGTGAACTGGGAATGACCAGCGTACGAGAGCCCCCAACCTTCATGCCCTCAACCCCCTGGTCCCACCCCTTGATGACTTGGCCTGCGCCCAACTTAAACGAAAAGGCTGCCTTTCCTTTGGAGGAATCGAACTGGGTACCGCGAGAGTTGGCTGCAGTTACGTCAAACAGCCAGCCGGTGTAATGCACCGTGACGGTGTTGCCATTGGCAGCCGCAACACCAGTACCGACCACGGTGTCCGTTACCTGAAGTGCCGTGGGGCCAGCGGGTGTAGTGGGGGGGACCACAGCGGGGGTTGAAGAGTCTCCCCCGCCGCAGCCACTGGCAAACAGTGCAAGGGTCATAAAAGTTGCGGCCAAGATGTATTTCATTGTTGTGTACTTCCGTCGGGATTAAAGAGTGACGGCATTCTATGGGCTCATACTGATGTGGCGTTGGCACCCTGTCATACAGCCCGTTGCGCTGACCACTATCGCACCCCCCAGGAGAATAGGGGCAGAATCGGTCATCCATTGCTTTACCGCCTTGGCAGTGATCGGTCTTCACTTACCGCTGGAGCTATATCCGAGGTTCTTTATTTTCTGAGAAGGCCTCCATTTCCGTCTTAGCTGGTTTCCTATTGACCAAAGGCTTAGTCCCCTTGACTACCCATCCCGCAGGCCGCTAAATCATCACCGCCACAGCACCCGCAAACGTAAAAAACGCCGCTGCAGTCGACACCAAAATAATCCGCGCAATGCGCCCGTTGTCAGCCCCAAATCGCTCGGCCAGCAGCGACACATTGCTGGCGCTGGGTAGCGCGGACAGCAGCACCAGCACGGTCAGCGCAAATCGGTCCAACGGAACCCCCATCTGGATCGCGCCCGCTCCCACCAGCAGCACCAGCAGCGGGTGTAGAAAAAGCTTGATCGCCGCCACCGGCACCACTTCCATCCAATGCACCGGGTGGGATTCACCGGCCTGTGTCAGGATATGGGAACGCGCCAGCACCGCACCGATGGTGAACAGGGCCACCGGCGACGCCGAGTCGGCCAGCAGGCCCACGGTTTGCACGATGGGCTTGGGGAAATCCAGCTGCAACGCCGACACCACGGCCCCCAGCAAAATCGACCAAGGCATGGGATTGGTGGCCACGCCCCTCAACGCTTTTTTGGCCGCCTGCCCGGCCGATGCCTCCTGCGGGCCATGGCTACCGAGACGCGACAGCGCAATGCACAGCGACGTGGTGATCACCATGTCCACCAAGATGGTGACGATGGCCGGGCCTGCGGCTTTGGGGCCCAAGAGCGCTACCAACAGCGGCACACCCATGAAGCCGGTGTTGGGAAAGGCCCCCACCAGAGCACCAAAGGCGGCATCGTTCCAACCGATGCGTCCATGGCGCGTCACCGCCACAACGAAGCCGACCATGACCAGCGCACACAGCAAATAGGTCAGCGCGACGCTGGGGTCCAGCAACTGCGCGATCGGAGTGCTGGCGCCAAACCGGTACAGCATGCACGGTAGCGCGAAAAACAGCACGAAGGCGTTCATGCCGGGGATGGCGGGCAAAGGCAGCATGCCGCGGTGGGCGGCGATGTAGCCGCACAGAACCAGGGCAAAGAAGGGAAAGGTGATGGTGAGGATTTGCAGCACAGGGCCATTGTCCGGCATTTTTTGCGCACTATAGCCGGGTTGGTCACTGTAAGTTACTATCATTTGCATAGCGCATTACGTATATCCGACGAGGGCTAGAGGCATGTTTTCCTTATGAGTCTTGGCAACATACTCAACATGGGGTTTTCAGATGCGTTACAGACCTGTGCCGCGACAGTAGCCGAGGGGCGAGCGCCCGGTAAGATGGCGCGCTTGTCTGCCAGTAAAGCCTGAATGTCTGCCCCCTCCTCTCCCCCCGCTTCCCCCATGGCCCATGGCCTTAATCTGGCCCAACAGGAAGCCGTCAACTACATGCACGGTCCCTGCCTGGTGTTGGCCGGTGCTGGTTCCGGCAAGACCCGGGTCATCACGCACAAGATCGGCCGGCTGATACAGGCGGGCATGCCACCGCAGAAGATAGCCGCCATCACCTTCACCAACAAGGCTGCTGCGGAAATGCGCGAGCGCGCCAAGGGCCTGATCGGCAAGGCGGCCAAGGATGTGGTGGTCTGCACCTTCCACGCGCTGGGCGTGCGCATGTTGCGCTCAGACGGCGCGGTGCTGGGCCTCAAACCCCAGTTCAGCATCCTGGACAGTGACGATGTGACCAGCATCCTCAAAGACGCCGGCGGCAGCACCGACATCGCCACAGCCCGCCAATGGCAGTGGACCATCAGCGCCTGGAAAAGCGCAGGCCTGAACGCCGAGCAGGCGCTGGCCCAGGCCGAAGACGACAACGCGCGTGTCACCGCAGTGGTCATGGGGCGTTACGAGGAACGGCTGACGGCCTACCAGAGCGTGGATTTTGACGACCTGATCAGCCTGCCGCTAAAATTACTGCGTGACCATGAGGCCGTGCGCCAGAAGTGGCAAAGCATGATGGGCCACGTACTGGTCGACGAATACCAGGACACCAACGCCACGCAGTACGAGGTGTTGAAACTGCTGGTGGGCGGCAACCCGGCAGATGGTGCACGCTTTACCGCGGTGGGCGACGACGACCAGTCCATCTACGGCTGGCGCGGCGCGACGTTGGACAATCTCAAAAAATTGCCGGTGGATTTTCCCGCACTCAAAGTCATCAAGCTGGAGCAGAACTACCGCTCCACCAGCGCCATCCTGCGGGCCGCCAACAACGTGATCGGCCCCAACCCCAAGCTGTTTCCCAAAACCCTGTTCAGCGAACTGGGTGAAGGTGAACCGGTGCGGGTGGTGGACGCCGACAACGAAGAGCACGAGGCCGAGCGCGCCGTGGCCCGCATCCAGAGTCTGCGCGCCGAAGGCCTGTTGGCGCAGGAGGGCAAGCAGTACAAGGAGTTCCGTGATTTCGCTGTGCTGTACCGCGCCAACCACCAGGCCAAGCCGTTTGAGAAGGCGCTGCGCAAGGCGGGTATTCCGTACAAGGTTTCGGGCGGCCAAAGCTTTTTTGACCGGGCTGAGATCCGCGACCTGTGCGCCTGGTTTCGCCTATGGGCCAACAACGATGACGACCCGGCGTTTTTGCGTGCTGTAACCACGCCCAAGCGTGGCATAGGCCACACCACGCTGGGCACGCTGGGCGTGTTTGCGACCCAGTACAAGCTGAGCCTGTTTGAGTCCTTGTTCGCCAGTTCGCTGGGTGCCGTGCTGGCGGCTAAGGCCGTGGGCAGCCTGCACGAATTTGGCCGGTATGTGAACGACCTGCAGTACCGGGCCAAACACACCGAAGGGGCTGCAGCTGCCAAGATTTTCATGATGGATTGGTTGAAGGAGATTGGCTATGAACAACACTTGGTGGATGGCGAGGACAGCGAGAAAGTAGCCGCTGCCAAGTGGGGTAATGTGCTGGAGTTTTGCGACTGGATGTCCCAACGCTGTGGTGGCGAGCTGGACGACACGGCGGGCGTGGCCACGGTGCGCGAGGTCAAGAATTTGCTGGAGGTGGCGCAGACCATTGCGCTTCTGTCAACCATCAGCGAACGCGAGAAGGATCAAGATGTCGTCACGCTGTCCACGCTGCACGCATCCAAGGGCTTGGAGTGGCCGCATGTGCTGCTTGTGGGCGTGACCGAGGGCATGCTGCCTTTCAAGTTGGGCGATGGTGCCGATTCGATGGGTGGGTCTGAGAAGGCCCATGAATCCGCCAATGAAGAGATGGCCCAGCGCCTGCAGGAAGAGCGCCGCCTGATGTACGTGGGTATCACCCGTGCCCAGCGCAGCCTGGCGGTCAGCTGGACGCGGCGGCGCAAAAAAGGTCGGGAAATGGTTGCTGCATTGCCCAGCCGCTTTATTGCGGAAATGGGTTTGGACAAAACCACGGTACGTGAAGACCCGCGGGAAAAATTGAAAGCGCTGCGGGCGGAGTTTGCGCAGAAGGCGCTGCATTCGGCGGCCGCCGCCGCGCAAATCCGTTAAGTCAGGTTTTATCTGAGGGCATCCCAGCCCGTGCGCATGACCGAATCCGAGAAGCCACTACCGCCTTTGGGCTCGGCTATGCCAAATTGCGCGTCATGTATTTCCGCCAACAACATCATAGCGTTGGCGGCATCCTGGTTAAAGCCCATGCGGGCGTGGCCCATACCGTCGCCGCCACTCAGAATCAACTTAGAAATGTAGTCGCTGCACTCCCTGTAACCCCACAAGGTGCGGATAGTGTTGGCAATGCGGTGGTGGTGCAGCTCCACCGTGAGCAAGGCGTCGTCCCTGCGTTGCTCCAGCGTGCGTTCTTCGCGAGACAGGGACAGGGCCTGCGTCTCCGACAATCCCATGGGTGTGGTGCTCTGGAAGGCAGGATCGATCGTCGGGAGGGCGCTGAATTTGGAGTCTTGTTCAGCAACGGCGCTTTCCCACAAGCCCCAGGTAGTGTCTGGATCGTCTTCAACGACTTCCAGCCCACGCGAATCCACTGCGTCTGTCGGACCATCCGGCTTTTTGCCTCTACCAAGAAAACCACTGAACATGGAAATTCTCCGTAATTTCTGTGAATGCTACCCCAGCGCGCCCATCTTCGCTACCCATCGGTGCACTGGAAAAGCCCAGAATTGACAAAAACCAAGCCCAATGCCTGGACAAAGTGCCACTTGTAGCCAAATGGAGCGGGAAAAGAGGTTCGAACTCTCGACCTATACCTTGGCAAGGTATCGCTCTACCAACTGAGCTATTCCCGCAATTCGATCAAAGGAACCCCATCGCTTTGGATGGGTCTTGAATCTGGTGGCCTGGGGCGGAATCGAACCACCGACACAAGGATTTTCAATCCTCTGCTCTACCGACTGAGCTACCGGGCCTGAGCCTTAGATTATAGCAGGAAGATTTTCCTGATTTGATCCACGCACATCAAATTCCGTTGCGTTTTCCGCGCGTCAGGTCCACGCCCAGCTGTTTGAGCTTGCGGTACAGGTGGGTGCGCTCAAGGCCAGTCTTTTCGGCAACCCGTGTCATGGAGCCATTTTCACGGGCAAGATGGTATTCAAAATAGGCTTTTTCGAACTCGTCCCGGGCTTCGCGCAAGGGTTTGTCCAGCACGAAATTTTGCGTGGCCTGCAAGCCCGTTTCTACCGGCCCAGCTGCCGATGCGGGCACATAGGCCGACGTCTCCAGCGTGGCCACGAGCGGCCGCACCACGGCAACCGGCAGCGTCCTTTGCAAGCTGCTGCGTGCGAGCCCTTGCTCCACAGCTTTCAGCAATTTTTGCAGCGTGATGGGTTTTTCGAGGAAAGCCAGCGCTCCGATCTTGGTGGCCTCCACCGCAGTGTCAATCGTGGCGTGGCCGCTCATCATGATCACCGGCATGGTCAACAGTCCGTTGGACGACCATTCCTTGAGCAGCGTCACGCCGTCGGTGTCGGGCATCCAGATATCGAGCAAGACCAGGTCGGGGCGCTCGCGTGTACGCGCCGAACGGGCCTGCGCCGCATTTTCTGCAAGCTCAACGTTGTGACCTTCATCATTGAGAATTTCCCAGAGCAAATCCCGAATGCCGTGCTCGTCATCAACAACCAGAATGTTTGCCATGGTGTATGCGTTGTCTCTTTCTTGCCTGTATGTCGCGCTCAAGCCTGCGCGTTGCCGTCGGTCGCCAATGATAACGATACTTGCGCGCCGACTACGCTACCGTCTGTAACACGGTTTACGATGTCTATGCGCGAGCCGTGTTCGTCTGCGATTTTCTTCACCACCGCCAGCCCGAGACCGGTGCCTTTGGCCTTGGTGGTGACGTAGGGTTCAAATGCGCGTTTGAGAATATGTTCGGGGAAACCGCCGCCACAGTCCAGCACGCTCAGGCGCACCCGCCCCGGCGTGCGCTGGTATTGGGTACGAAGCACCACGCTGCGGTCTTCGCCAGCAACGTCACTGCCCGACTCGCTAGCATCCTGCGCGTTTTGCAACAGATTGTGAATGACTTGGCGCAGCTGCTGTGCGTCCCCCATGACCTTGGGCGACGCGGCGTCCAGCTCCGTGCGGACCGGCACGTTTTGGCCTTCGCTTTCATACAAGTGCAAAACGTCCTGCACCAGCGCGTTCAGGTCCACCGGCTTCAGTTCCGCCGCGGGCAAGCGGGCGTAATCGCGGAAGTCATTCACCAAGCGCTTCATGGCGTCTACCTGGTCCACAATGGTCTTGACGGATTTGGTTAAGACAGCCTGATCGGTCGCGGCAAGTTTGCCAGATAACTTCATCTCCAGGCGTTCTGCCGACAGCTGGATCGGGGTTAGCGGATTCTTGATTTCGTGCGCCAGCCTGCGTGCCACCTCGCCCCAGGCCTGGGCCCGCTGGGCCGACACAATGTCGGAGATGTCATCAAACACCAATAGACGCCCATTGCCCGGCAGCTCGGCACCCCGTGCGACCAAGGTCAGCGTGCGGTCAAACGGGCCGTGCATGGACATCGCACCACCGCCACCCAACTCAAAAGACTTCTGCCAGTGGTCCAGCCCCTGCTCGGAGCGCTGGGCCAAAAAGTTCGCGAACTGGGTCTGCACCGCTTGGCCAAACTCCTGCAGGCCTTCAATCGCCGCCAACGACTGGCCCTCGTAGTCTGACAGGGGGACATTGAGAATGCGGGCAGCTCCAGGGTTGGATGACCGGATGTCGCCCTGTGTATCCAACACGATCACGCCAGCCGTCAGGTTATCCAGAATGGTCTGCAAGTTGGCCCGCGCCGCATCCACCTGCGACATGCTTTGTTGCACCGCTTGGCGCGCGTCGGCCAATTGCTCGGTCATGGAGGCGAAGGCCCGTGTCAGCCCACCCAGCTCATCTTTCCCACGCAGCGCCAGTTTGGGAGTCAGGTCACCGGCCGCAACCTGGCTGACGCCTTCAGCCAGCATTAGCAACGGACGCGCGATCTGGTCGCCCAAGATCACCGCCAGCAGGACCGCTGCAAAAACCGCCAGGAACAGGCTCAGCGCCAACGTACCCAAGTACATGCGTTTAAGGCCCTCACGCCCCAACGCCAGCTTCTGATATTCACGGTTGGCGCTTTCCACGGCCAGGGCGTTGACCACCAGATTGGGCGGCAGGACGCGCGACACCAACAAGAACCGCCCTTCCGGCGCAAGCCCCACAAATGCACTGGAGAGCGGCACCAGCACCTTGACCCGCACACTGCCGGGGTTGGCGGCGCCCGCGTCGTCGAGTCCCTCGACCCACGACAGCGCGCGGTCGGCCCGCGCAGCACGGAACTGCGCCGGCGATGGCTTGTCAGGCGTTAACTGAATGCGCGATTGCCCTGCGCTGGCCAATAATTTGCCCGATGCGCTCCAAACCACAACTTCAACCGCGCCCAGTTGCTCCACCAGTCGGTCAAGGGGCAAGCCGGCTGCCGTATCCGTCGATTCCGAGAGCTGCCCGGCCGCCGTGCGGGTTTTCGCCGTGAGGTCGTTGGACAGCGTGTCCAGCGTGACACGCCCAAGGCTCAAGCCTGCCTCCAGCGCTCCCTCAACCTTGACGTCAAACCAGGTCTCGATGGAGCGAGAAAGAAATTGGTAGGACACCCCAAAAACCAGCAACCCGGGTGCGACGCCGACCAAGGCAAAGATTGCGGCCAGCTTCACAAGAAGGCGGCTACCAAATCGCCCTTGGCGCAAGCGCACGAACAAGCGGTAGCCTACCCAGAGAATGGCTCCGAACAAAACCGAAGCTACGACTACATTGACGATGAACAACCGCGAGTAATTGCTCTCATCCATTTCACGGTTATTGGTGGCTTGCGTCAACAGGTACAACAAGACCAGCCCGATGATGACCATAGCAACCGATCCAGCCGCCACCGTCCAGCGCAGTGCACGGGAACTTTGCAACGTGGTTGCCGGTTCGCTGTTGCGGAAATCGCCCGTCTTCATTTGGCGGGTGCGATCGTCAGTGTGGTGCTGGTCGCTGCTACCAAGTCCCAGTCCGATTGACCCAGGGCGCCAATTTGGAAGGGGCGCGGCAACTGGCTCAAATCCAGTTTGAAACTGAAATTCACCTTGTATTTAACGCCACCTTCCAGATCCGCAGCGTCGACAATTTTCCAGCGCGATATACGTTTGATGGCGGATAACGCGTCTTCCAGCGTGTCGAAGCTCGGGTTCAAGGCCAAGCCAACACTGACCTCGCGCCCCAAGCCGGCGGAGACATTGAGCCGCCAACGGCGGGTCAGGGGTTGGTAGGCCAGACGCATATTGCGCTGCACCGAGGCCAACTTCTTGTCGTACCAATACCAGCGCTCCCTCAGAACACTTGCCTCGGTCACAAAGGACATGGGAATGCCCTTCAGCAGGGCCTCTTCCACCGCCGACGGAAGCTCAAAAGCCACTTGTGCCGAAACCAGGATTTCGTCCTCCGCGCGCTCCACCTGGTACTGGGAGATTTCGGTGGCGATCTGGGCTTGACACACACCCGCCACCAGCATAAAAACCAGCACGCATAGCTGGCGCAAGGCTCTATCCAGCCATCTTTTTTTGCAGCAATGCGTAATAAAAGCCATCGTGATCACAAAGCCCATTGTCCGGGACAGCATCCGCTTTTACGACATTTTGGGGCATTAAATGGCCCGGCGATGGCAGCAACACGGCGTCGGTGTTGTGTGTGAGAAACGTTTGGACCTGGCTATCGCCTTCCGCCAAAAACAGCGAACAGGTGCAGTACAGCAGACGGCCACCAGGGCGCAGCAGGCCCCATAGCGCTTGGAGCATGCGTTTCTGAATAGCCGCCAGTTGGGGGATATCAGATTCCCGGCGGAGCCAGCGCACGTCCGGGTGGCGACGAACGATACCTGATGCGGTGCAAGGGGCGTCGAGCAAAATGGCATCGAACAATTGGCCATCCCACCAATCCTGTGGGCGGGCCGCGTCTGCGATCACCATCTGCGCTTGCAAGCCCAGTCGGGCGAGGTTTTCACTGATACGAGCGGTCCGGATCGCGTCGATTTCCAAGGCCAGAACCTGGCCTTCTGAGATTTCCAACAAATGCCCCGTTTTGCCGCCTGGTGCTGCACAGGCATCCAGTATGCGCAAGCTTTGCACCTGCTGCAGTCCATCCAGCAGCAAGGGTGCAGCCATTTGGGCGGCGCTGTCTTGCACCGAAACCAGTCCCCGCTCGAAACCTGGCAGATGTTGCACGCCAACGGGCCGGTCCAGCACGATGCTGGAACCCGTGGACGACTGCACCGCAATACCAACCTGCGACAAAGCGGCCAGATAGTCCATGGGGCGTGTTTTGCGCACGTTGACCCGCAACGTCATGGGTGCGTGGCGATTGGCGGTTGCCAGGATGTCGCGCCAGTCCGCGGGCCGCTCCTTTTGCAGCCGCTTAATCCACCAACTAGGGTGGTTCCAAACTGCGACTGGATCTGCGTCTGTACTAGCGACCAGCGCATCGCGCTCGCGCAAGAATCTTCGTAGGCAGGCATTCAGAAAATTGGCCTGAGGCTGAGTCGATGCATTGCGCTTGGCGGCCTCAACCGTCTGGTTGACCAGCGTGAACATGTCGTAAGGCGCGTCGGCATCACTCCAGGCCAACGCCAACGCGACACACAGCAGCGCGTCAGCCGCCGGTGGCGGCAAACGGTTGGCGAGCATTTTGCGCAGCGCCTCCGCCCGACCCAAATTGCGCCACACGTGGAAGGCCAAGGCCTGCACGCCGGGGCGCAATTCGGCGGGTACACGCTCCACTGCTGCGGTACCGGATGCCCCTTCTCGCACGGCCTGAATCACTGTTGCAGTGGCGCTCAATTGGCGCCACAGGGGCACGGATTCAACTTTGGGATTCATGGTTTCCTTAGAGCAAGCCGCTCGGTTTAAAACCCATCATGCCAACGACCAGCCGCGCTGGGAACTGTGCCAAGGCTTCGTTGTACTGGGTCACTATCTTGTTAAAGCCGCCGCGCGCGGTTTCGACGCGCTGGGTGGTCGCATCCCACTGCGAACGCATGGCCGCGGGCACGACTGGGCCAGCCAGATCGGGCGGCGCGCTGTCTACAGCGCGCCAAGCATCCTGCACCGTATCGAATGCATGGCCCAATCGATCCAATGGCTCGTAACGCAAGGCGCTGGCACCGACGTCTTTCAACGCCGCTTCAAATCCTTGCAGGGCAGATTGCAGCACTGCCCAGTCATCGGGTGATCGGTCGGGGCTGGCTTTTTGCGCATGGCTGGCTGCGCCCTGGGCAACGTCGTCACGCACCAAGTCCGCATACAAACGCATGTGCTTCTCAACCGACCCCAAAGCCCGTAAACCTCGGGCGCGCATGCGCATCAGACGGTTGTACACGCCCACGCTCCAAAAAACGCACAGCGCCAGCAACACCCACAATAACAGCGAACTATCCATGGCCTACTATGCAAAAAACCCCAAGCCCCTCGTAAAACGGGCTTGGGGTGCTACGTTTAATGTAGCGCTTGCGTTTACTCGCTGGCAGCGCCTTCGCTGTCGTGCGACTCGGCCACGGCTTCAGCATCACCGGCTAACTCGGCGGCTTCGGCTTCGGCAATGGCACGGCGCTCTGCGTCATCCATGTTTTCGCGGACCTTGCGCGCTTCGTGGTAGGCCAAGCCGGTACCGGCTGGGATCAGACGGCCCACAATGACGTTTTCCTTCAAGCCACGCAACTCGTCGCGCTTGCCCATGATGGCGGCTTCGGTCAACACGCGGGTGGTTTCCTGGAAGGAAGCCGCGCTGATAAAGCTGTCAGTGGACAAGGACGCCTTGGTAATGCCCAAGAGCAAGTTGGTGAAGGTGACAGGGATCTTGCCTTCGGCCCGCAGCGCGTCGTTGGTGTTGAGCATCTCGGAACGCTCGACCTGTTCACCATTGATGTAGCCGGAGTCGCCTGTATTTTCAACCACCACACGGCGCAGCATCTGGCGAACAATCACTTCGATGTGTTTGTCGTTGATCTTCACGCCCTGCAGACGGTAGACGTCCTGCACTTCATCAACAATGTAGCGGGCCAGCTCTTCGGAACCGAGCAAACGCAAGATGTCTTGCGGATCGGCTGGGCCGTCCACCACGGACTCGCCCTTGTTGACCACCTGGCCTTCGTGCACCAGCATATTCTTTTCCTTGGGCACCAGGTCTTCCCAGACCTTGCCATCGGGATCGGTAATTTGCAGGCGAATCTTGCCTTTGGTTTCCTTACCGAAGGACACGGTACCGGTGATCTCGGCCAGCGTACCCTTGTCTTTGGGCGTACGTGCTTCGAACAACTCGGCAACCCGTGGCAGACCACCGGTAATGTCGCGGGTCTTCTGGCCTTCGATCGGGATACGGGCCAGCACTTCGCCAGGGCCCACTTCGAGACCGTCACGCACCTGGATCAGCGAGCCAACGGGGAAACCAATGGTCACCGAGTGGTCAGTACCAGGAATCTTCACTTCGTTACCGGTCGCGTCGATCAGTTTGACCTGGGGACGAATCACCTTGGTCGCACCACGGCGCTTAGGATCGATGACCACCATAGTGGACAAACCGGTCACTTCATCCACCTGCTTGGCAACCGTCAAGCCTTCTTCCACATTCTCGAAATGCGCCTTGCCGGCGAACTCGGTAATGATGGGGCGGGTCAGCGGGTCCCAGTTGGCCAGAATGGCTCCTGCCTTGATGACCTGGTCGGCCTTGACCGTCAGGATGGCGCCGTATGGCACCTTGTGGCGCTCGCGCTCGCGTCCGTGCTCGTCGTGGATCACGATTTCGCCGGAGCGGGCGATCACGACCAATTCCTTCTTGCTGTTGGTCACATAACGCATCGTGGCGTTGAAGCCGATGCTGCCGTTGGACTTCGCTTCGACGCTGGAGGCGATGGCCGCACGCGACGCCGCACCGCCGATGTGGAAAGTACGCATGGTCAACTGCGTGCCAGGCTCACCAATGGACTGGGCAGCAATCACACCGACGGCTTCACCGAAGTTGATCAAACCACCACGGCCCAAATCGCGGCCGTAACACCTGGCGCAGATACCAAAGCGGGTTTCGCAGGTCAGCGCAGTGCGAACCTTGACTTCGTCCACGCCAGCAACTTCCAGCTCGTCGATCAGGTCCTCGTCCAGCATGGCGCCAGCATCTGCCAGCACGGAACGATTTTCTGGATGCAACACATCTTCAGCCGCAGTACGGCCCAGGATGCGGTCACGCAGGGACTCGATCACTTCGCCGCCTTCAACGATGGCGCGCATCAGGTAACCCCCGTGCGTTCCACAGTCTTGCTCGGTGACGACCAAATCTTGCGTCACATCGACCAGGCGGCGCGTCAGGTAACCCGAGTTCGCTGTCTTCAATGCCGTATCGGCCAGACCCTTACGGGCACCGTGGGTGGAGATGAAATACTCCAACACGTTCAGACCTTCGCGGAAGTTGGCGGTAATAGGCGTCTCAATGATCGAGCCGTCCGGCTTGGCCATCAGACCCCGCATACCGGCCACTTGGCGAATCTGCGCAGCAGAACCGCGGGCGCCGGAGTCGGCCATCATGTAGATGGAGTTGAACGACTCTTGTTGCACCTGGTTGCCATGGCGGTCGGTGACCATTTCCTTGGACAACTTGGCCATCATGACCTTGGACACTTCGTCACCCGACTTGCCCCAAATGTCCACCACCTTGTTGTAACGCTCGCCAGAGGTCACCAGACCGGACACATATTGCTGCTCGATCTCTTTGACTTCCTTTTGGGCGCGGGCAATGATCTCGTGCTTTTCCTGCGGCACCAACATGTCGTCGATGCAGATGGAAATACCGGCACGGGTCGCCAGACGGAAACCGGCTTGCAGCAGCTTGTCGGCAAACACCACCGTGTCTTTCAATCCGCACTTGCGGAAGGACACGTTGATCAGCTTGGAGATTTCCTTCTTCTTCAACGCCTTGTTGATGTTGGAGAAAGGCAGGCCCTTGGGCAAGATTTCGGACAATAGCGCGCGACCGGCCGTGGTTTCCCACAGTTTGGTCGATGCGGTGAATTCGCCCGTTTCCTTGTCCTTGGTGTACTCGGTCAAACGCACATTGATACGGGCGTTCAACTCGACTTCACCTGCGTCAAACGCGCGCTGCACTTCACCGGTGTCGGCAAAAATCAAGCCCTCGCCCTTGCCGTTGATGCGTTCGCGTGTCGTGTAGTACAGGCCCAGCACAACGTCCTGCGAAGGAACAATAGAAGGTTCACCATTGGCGGGGAACAACACGTTGTTCGAAGCCAGCATCAACGTGCGGCACTCCATTTGTGCTTCGACCGACAAGGGCACGTGAACGGCCATCTGGTCTCCGTCGAAGTCAGCATTGAATGCCGCGCAAACGAGGGGGTGCAACTGGATGGCCTTGCCTTCGATCAGAATGGGCTCAAAGGCCTGGATGCCCAAACGGTGCAGCGTAGGCGCACGGTTCAGCATCACGGGGTGCTCTTTGATGACCTCTTCCAGGATATCCCACACGACAGGCGTGCCGGATTCGACTTCCTTCTTGGCCGCCTTGATCGTGGTCGCAATGCCCATGGCTTCCAGGCGCGCGAAGATGAAGGGCTTGAACAGTTCCAAGGCCATCAGTTTCGGCAGGCCGCACTGGTGCAGCTTCAGGGTTGGGCCCACCGTAATCACGGAACGACCCGAGTAATCGACGCGCTTGCCCAGCAAGTTCTGACGGAAACGACCGGACTTGCCCTTGATCATGTCGGCCAAAGACTTCAATGCGCGCTTGTTGGCGCCTGTCATGGCCTTGCCGCGGCGGCCGTTGTCCAGCAAGCTGTCCACGGCTTCTTGCAACATGCGCTTTTCATTGCGGGCAATGATTTCCGGCGCTTTGAGTTCCAGCAAACGGCGCAGACGGCTGTTGCGGTTGATGACGCGGCGGTACAGGTCGTTCAGGTCAGAGGTCGCAAAGCGGCCGCCGTCCAGGGGCACCAGGGGACGCAGATCGGGCGGCAGCACGGGCAGCA
>NZ_JANXUQ010000013.1 GCF_025356155.1 Rhodoferax sp.
GTCACAAAGCAAAACGCCGACCACGGGGCCGGCGCTCAACTATTCCTAAATTGTTGTTTTTGTTCGAGAATTTTGGTTGCGAGGGCAGGATTTGAACCTGCGACCTTTGGGTTATGAGCCCAACGAGCTACCAGACTGCTCCATCTCGCGGTAGATTTCTATTATAGCTTATTCTGCAGCTGCTTCAGGATTTACTTCAGCAGCAGCGGGACGATCAACCAATTCCACGAGAGCCATGGGCGCATTGTCGCCAACGCGGAAACCCATTTTCAGAATACGGGTGTAGCCGCCTGGACGGGCCGCAAAACGGGGTCCTAGGTCATTGAACAGCTTGGTCACACTGTCACGGTCGCGCAGGCGGTCAAACGCCAGACGGCGGTTGGCAACAGTTGCTTCTTTGGCCAAAGTGATCATCGGCTCAACCACGCGGCGCAGTTCCTTGGCCTTGGGCACGGTCGTCTTGATGACTTCGTGCTCGATGAGCGAGTTCATCATGTTGCGCAGCATCGCCAGGCGGTGTGAGCTGGTGCGATTGAGTTTACGTAGTCCGTGTCCGTGACGCATGGTAGATTTCCTTTGAGTTTTAAATGGGCAGCCGTATCAGGTACTGCCCTTTGCGTGGAACCCCTGGGGGTTCGAAAAATTAGCGCTTTTCCAGTGCTGCGGGTGGCCAGCTTTCCAGCTTCATACCCAGTGTCAGACCGCGGGAAGCCAAAACTTCCTTGATTTCGTTGAGCGACTTGCGACCCAGATTCGGAGTCTTGAGCAATTCGTTCTCGGTACGCTGGATCAGGTCACCGATGTAATAGATGTTTTCGGCCTTTAGGCAGTTGGCGGAGCGAACTGTCAACTCCAGCTCGTCCACAGGACGCAACAGGATAGGATCGAACTGCGTGTTGCCACGTGGTGCGGGCGCATCAAATGCGGCCAACTCGCTGCCTTCCAACTGTGCGAACACAGCTAGTTGTTCCACCAAAATCTTAGCGGAAGCGCGCACGGCATCTTCAGCAGAAATGGCACCGTTGGTTTCGATTTCGACAACCAGCTTGTCCAGATCCGTACGCTGCTCAACACGCGCGCTTTCGACGGTGTAGCTCACGCGCTTGACGGGCGAGAACGAAGCGTCCAAAACGATACGGCCGATAGACTTGTTGGGCTCGTCTGCGTGACGGCGCATAGTGCCGGGCACATAGCCGCGACCCTTTTCAACCTTGATCTGCATGTCCAGCTTGCCGCCGTGCGACAGATTGGCGATGACATGACCGGGGTTGATGATTTCCACATCATGCGGTGTCTGGATGTCGGCGGCTGTTACCAGACCTTCAACATCCTTGCGCAGGCTCAGGGTGACTTCGTCGCGGTTGTGCAACTTGAAGACAACACCCTTCAGATTCAACAAAATGTTGACGACGTCTTCTTGCACGCCATCGATAGAGGAGTACTCGTGCAACACGCCGGCGATGGTCACTTCAGTGGCCGCGAAACCAGGCATGGAAGACAACAACACGCGGCGAAGCGCGTTACCCAATGTATGACCGTAGCCACGCTCAAAGGGCTCTAGAGCAACCTTGGCACGGTTGGTGCCAAGTTGCTCAACACTGATGGACTTGGGTTTTAGCAAACTGTTTTGCATGCAGACTTCCTCTCAATACCCCCGACTCGTTACGTCGGTAAGGCTGGTGAAGCACCTTGACTGCAGTGCCCCACGGCCAAGGAACGATTTCAACAATTCAGACGCAATTAGCGTGAATACAACTCGACGATCAACGACTCGTTGATGTCCGCAGCAAACTGGTCACGGTCAGGTACTGTCTTGAAAGTGCCTTCGGCCTTTTCAATGTTGACTTCAACCCATGCAGGCATGCCGACTTGTTGTGCCAATTGCAAAGCTTCAACCACACGGTTTTGCTTCTTGGACTTTTCGCGCACGGAGACCACGTCGCCAGCCTTCACCATGTAGGAAGGGATATTGACCGAGCTGCCGTTCACGGTGATCGCCTTGTGCGACACCATTTGACGTGCTTCTGCACGTGTAGAACCAAAGCCCATACGGTACACGACGTTGTCCAGCCGGGATTCCAACAGGAATAACAGATTGGCACCAGTGTTGCCCTTGCGGCGGTCAGCTTCTTCGAAGTAACGGCGGAACTGGCGCTCCAGCACGCCGTACATCCGCTTGACCTTCTGCTTTTCGCGCAGTTGGAGACCGTAGTCGGAAGTACGAGCACCCGAAGTGCGGCCATGCTGGCCGGGCTTGGAGTCGAACTTGGCCTTGTCACCGATGGCGCGGCGTGCGCTCTTCAGGAATAGGTCGGTGCCTTCACGGCGTGAGAGTTTGGCCTTGGGGCCGAGGTAGCGTGCCACTTGATCTTCCTTTTATGTCATCTGCCGCATCAAAAAATGCGGGAGCCACCAGCGCTTGCTGATGGCGGTGGGCTTGTGAAAAAACTAAATACGACGGCGCCTGATTGCAAAGCAATCAGATACGGCGGCGTTTCTGAGGGCGGCAGCCGTTGTGGGGAACTGGAGTCACATCAGCAATCATGTTGATGCGAATGCCCAGTGCCGCCAGCGCGCGAACGGAGGATTCACGGCCAGGACCAGGTCCCTTGATTTCAACGTCAAGGTTCTTGATGCCCTGGTCCAGAGCTGCACGGCCAGCCACTTCGGAAGCTACCTGTGCAGCAAACGGAGTGGACTTGCGAGAGCCCTTGAAACCTTGACCACCCGACGACGCCCAGGACAAAGCATTGCCCTGGCGATCGGTGATCGTGATAATGGTGTTGTTGAACGAAGCGTGCACGTGTGCAATGCCGTCTGCAACATTCTTGCGGACTTTCTTGCGAACGCGCTGGGCTGCGTTATTGGCGGGAGCTTTTGCCATGGTGGTTTCTCAATCCCTGTTATTTCTTCAGTGACGCAGCAGCCTTACGCGGGCCTTTGCGGGTACGGGCGTTCGTGCGGGTACGCTGACCACGCATGGGCAAGCCACGGCGATGGCGGAATCCGCGGTAGCAACCGATGTCCATCAATCGCTTGATGTTCATCGTTGTTTCACGACGCAAATCGCCTTCGATAGTGAATTGAGCGATCTGATCACGGATTTTCTCCAGATCAGAGTCAGTCAAATCTTTGACCTTCTTGGAATATGCAATGCCACAGGCTTCGCAAATTTTGCGAGCGCGGGTGCGACCGATACCAAAAATGGCGGTCAGGCCAATCTCGGAATGCTGTTGCGGCGGAATGTTGATGCCAGCGATACGTGCCATTTTCGTCCTCTAAAACTCTTGCAATTAACCCTGACGCTGCTTGTGGCGAGGATCTGTACAGATCACGCGCACAACGCCTTTGCGTCGGATAACTTTGCAGTTGCGGCAAATTTTCTTGACCGAAGCCGAAACTTTCATATTTCTCTCCTAAAACCCTTCGCCCCGTTCCGACTTTGATTCGCGCGGAACATGCGCTATTTACTTTACTCTAAACACTATCCGCGCACGACTCAGGTCGTACGGGGTTAATTCAACTGTGACCTTATCACGAGGCAGAATCCGGATGCAATGCATCCACATCTTGCCGGAGATATGCCCTAACACTACATGCCCGTTTTTCCAGCTTGGCGCGAAATGTCGCGTTTGGGAGGTTTTTTACCACCTCCCCCTACATCTGAATTACGTCATCCTTTGACATATGAATCTACTGCCACTCAAGAAGATTTGAAATTAGCCTTCTTTAGCAGCGATTCGTATTGCTGAGACATCATGTAATTCTGGACCTGTGCCATGAAATCCATGGTCACCACAACAATAATCAACAATGAGGTTCCACCGAAGTAGAACGGCACGTTGTATTTGAGAATTAAAAACTCTGGCAACAGACACACAAAAGTGATGTATATCGCACCGGCCAGCGTTAAGCGAAGCAGGATTTTATCAATATATTTAGCCGTTTGGTCACCAGGACGGATCCCCGGAATGAACGCACCACTCTTTTTCAAGTTATCTGCTGTTTCTTTGCTATTGAACACCAGCGCGGTGTAGAAGAAGCAGAAAAACACAATAGCACTGGCGTACAACATCACATATACCGGCTGACCTGGGCTCAGGGTGCTGGAGATATCTTTCAACCACCGCATCGAATCACCCGAGCTAAACCAATTAGCAATTGTCGCTGGCAGCAGGATGATGGAGGAAGCGAAAATCGGAGGGATGACACCTGCCATATTCAGCTTCAAAGGCAGATGGGAGGACTGACCGCCATACACCTTATTTCCAACCTGTCGCCGAGCGTAATTCACCAAAATCTTCCGCTGACCACGCTCCACAAACACCACAAAATACGTGACCAAAGCAACCAATATGACCACGACCAGCGCAACAATGATGCTCATGGCGCCGGTACGCACCAACTCCAATAGACCACCAATCGCATTGGGCAAGCCTGCCGCAATGCCGCCAAAAATCAATATCGAAATGCCGTTACCCAAGCCGCGCTCAGTGATCTGCTCACCCAACCACATCAGAAACATCGTGCCAGCAGTCAAAGTAACGACCGAAGTCATGCGGAAACCGAAGCCAGGGGAAATCACCAGACCAGCAGACGACTCCAAAGCCAAGGCGATGCCCATGGATTGGAATAACGCCAGACCCAAGGTTCCGTAGCGCGTGTACTGGGTAATCTTACGACGTCCGCTTTCGCCTTCCTTCTTCAACTGCTCAAAGGTTGGTAGCACATAAGTCAACAATTGCATGATGATCGATGCCGAGATGTACGGCATGATCCCCAACGCAAAAATGGTAAACCGAGACAGCGCTCCACCCGAGAACATATTGAAAAGGCTCAGGATACCGCCCTGCTGGCCTTTGAACAATTGCTGCAACTGCGTGGGATCAATGCCCGGCACTGGTATGTGTGCACCGACACGGTACACGACCAGGGCGAGCAACAAAAACACAAGCCGACGACGCAAGTCACCAAACTTGTCCGTCTTTGCTATTTGAGCACCGTTAGTTGCCACTGAATTCTCTTTCGACTTCTGAATTAAGCGACGCTACCACCGACAGCTTCAATGGCTGTCTTGGCACCTGCCGTAGCACCAATACCATTGAGCTTGACCAATTTGGTCAGAGCGCCAGTATTAATAACCTTGACCACCTTAGTCATGTGCCCTACCAGCTTATGTTGCTTCAGTGTCAACATGTCAACTTCGGCCAAGCCCAACACTTCCAACGTAGTCAGTGTGATTTCAGCGTTAAATTGCAACAGGTGCGATTTGAAACCGCGCTTGGGCAAACGGCGATGCATAGGCATTTGACCGCCTTCAAAGCCGACCTTGTGGTAGCCGCCCGCACGGGATTTTTGCCCCTTGTGGCCGCGCCCTGCGGTCTTGCCAATGCCGGAGCCGATGCCACGACCAACACGACGTTTGTAGTGCTTGGCGCCATCTGCTGGCTTAATGCTATTGAGTTCCATCATCATCGACCTCTTAGAGCACTCGGACCAGGTAACTGATCTTGTTAATCATGCCGCGAACTTCGGGTGTATCCACCAGCTCGCTGGTGCTGCGAATTTTGCGCAAACCCAGACCACGCACGGTGGCGCGATGGGATTCTTTGGTTCCAATCGGGCTACGCACCAATTGGATCTTTACGGTTTGTTGTGTTGTCATTTTGAAGTTCGCTTTCAGACGAAGAGTTCTTCAACAGTCTTGCCACGCTTGGCGGCAACTTCGGAAGGAGTTGTCGAAATAGACAATGCATCCAAAGTGGCACGAACCATGTTGTAGGGGTTAGACGAACCATGGCTCTTTGCCACGATGTCCGTAATACCAACTACTTCAAAGACTGCGCGCATAGGACCGCCGGCAATAATGCCAGTACCCTTGGGCGCTGGAGCCATCATGACATTGGCAGCACCGTGATGACCCATCACCTTGTGGTGGATGGAGCCATTCTTCAGCGAAACCTTGATCATGTTGCGACGGGCTTCTTCCATAGCCTTTTGTACGGCGGCAGGAACTTCTTTCGACTTTCCTTTGCCCATACCGATGCGACCTTCGCCATCACCGACCACGGTCAGAGCTGCAAAGCCGAGAATACGGCCGCCCTTAACCACTTTGGTGACGCGATTGATCGCGATCATTTTTTCGCGCAGGCCGTCTTCAGGCCCTTCAGCCTTACCCTGCATCTTCGCTTGAACTTTAGCCATTCTGTATTCCGATCTGCTTAGAACTGCAAGCCAGCTTCACGTGCCGCATCAGCCAGCGCTTTGACGCGGCCGTGGTACGCAAAACCTGAACGATCAAATGCGACTTTTTCGACACCAGCAGCTTTGGCTTTTTCAGCCAGGCGTTTGCCAATGATTTGGGCCGCGGCAACATTGCCACCTTTGCCCGCCGCGCCCAAAGCCGTGCGAACTTCGAGTTCGGCCGTAGAAGCTGCAGCCAACACCTTGCCACCGTCGCCGGAGATAACTGCGGCGTAGATGTGCAAATTGGTACGATTCACTGTCAAACGTGCAACGCCTTGCGTAGCAATGCGGATCCGGGTTTGACGGGCCCTGCGAAGACGCTGCTCTTTTTTGGTCAACATGTTGCAGCTCCTTATTTCTTCTTGGTTTCTTTGATCGTGATCTTTTCGTCCGCATAGCGGATGCCTTTGCCCTTGTAGGGCTCTGGCGGACGAACAGCACGAACTTCAGCGGCGATTTGACCCACACGCTGACGGTCCGCACCCTTGATCAGGATTTCAGTTGGGGTCGGCGTGGCAACTGTGATGCCGGCAGGCATATCAAAGTTGACGGGGTGCGAGTAACCAACAGCGAGATTCAACTTGCCGCCAGTGGCTTGGGCTTTGTAACCCACGCCAACCAGGCTCAGTTTTTTCTCAAAGCCTTTGGTCACACCCACCACCATGTTGTTCACCAGTTGGCGCATGGTGCCAGACATTGCGTCAGCTTCGCGGGACTCATTGGCCGCCTTGAAACTCAGCTTGCCAGCGTCGTTGGCTACTGTTACCAGTGCGTTCAACGTCAGATTCAAAGTGCCGCCTGTACCCTTGACACTGATTTGGGCGCCATTGATAGACACATCCACACCAGCGGGAACAGTTACGGGTTGTTTGCCTACACGGGACATTTTGTAATTCTCCTCAATGTAGGGTTAAACGACGTAACACAAAACTTCGCCACCGACACCGGTAGAGCGCGCTTTGCGATCCGTCATGACGCCCTGGGGCGTAGTCACGATGGCAACACCAAGGCCGTTCTGGACCTGGGGGATGGCATCGCTACCGCGGTAAACACGCAAGCCAGGACGGCTGACGCGTTCAATGCGCTCAATCACAGGCTTGCCTGCGTAATACTTCAAGGCGATTTCCAACTCCGACTTGCCGTCAGTTGTAGATACCTTGAAATTATCGATATAGCCTTCGTCTTTCAACACTTGGACAATCGCAACCTTCACTTTGGAAGATGGCACAGAAACGGTAGTCTTAGCCACCATTTGTGCATTACGAATGCGCGTCAACAAGTCGGCGATGGGATCACTCATGCTCATGTTTGGTTCTCCTGTCGCTTACCAGCTGGCCTTGACGATGCCAGGGATTTCCCCAGCAAAGGCCATTTCACGGATCTTGGCGCGCGCCAAGCCAAAGTGCTGGAACGTACC
>NZ_JANXUQ010000225.1 GCF_025356155.1 Rhodoferax sp.
GGGCCGCCAAGTCACCCGATTCGAGCCCAAGTCCAAAGACGACACGAACCCCAGTGAGCGCATGCGCCAAGCCATTGATTCACCCAAGGGGCGGCAGTTGTACAGCCAGCGCTTTGGCACCGTGGAGCCGGTGTTTGCCAATCTGCGGCACAACAAGCGACTGAGCCGGTTTAACCACCGGGGCCGAACCAAGGTCAACACGCAGTGGAATCTGTATTGCATGGTGCACAACATTGAGAAGCTGGCCAAGACGGGCCTGGGGCAGAGTAAGAACCAATAGCGGCGGGGGGAGGCCAAAACCGCGGTTGAGGCGCGAATTTGCGGCACACTGTGGGCATGAACGCTCCATTACAGAAAATCGCTGAGCACAACGTGCCAGGCTATTGGTGCGTGCGTGGAAAATCTATTTTTTTACAGCCTCGTTAGAAGTTCAAGTTGACCGGCGGATTGATGTCAAATAAGGTATAGTTTCTATACTATGATTTCCTTTGAGTTTGACACAGCGAAGAGTGAGTCCAATCGCGCAAAACACGGCATTGATTTCGTGGAGGTGCAGAGCCTCTGGGGCGACCCGATGCTACTGGAGATCCCAGCAAAGACTCAGGATGAGCCCCGATATCTAGTAGTTGGGCTCATTGATGGGAAGCATTGGTCAGCCGTCATTACTTACCGAGGGACAAATATCCGATTGATATCAGTCCGTCGCGCACGCACAGAAGAGGTGGTACTTTATGAAAGCTAAAAAATTCGAGCAACAGTTTGACGACGATGTCGACATTACATCTTCTTTAGACTTGTCCAAAGCAAAGCGTGTGCTACAAGAGCAAAAACGGGTGAATGTCGATTTTCCAACTTGGATGATTGATTCCCTGGATCGCGAAGCAAGCAAACTGGGCGTGACAAGGCAATCCGTTATTAAGGTCTGGCTGGCCGAACGTCTCGAAGCGACCACTTCTAACTTGCCGTTCCAACGGAAGCGCGCAGGTGCCGCGCACCGCTGAACTCTACGTTACGACTGCTTTTGAGCATAGTGGAAGTCAGCTATGCGTCTCCGGTCTTTAGGAGCGGCAGCGACTCGTGGATCGACCAACCGTGGCGCCCCTACTCAATCGGCACCGCGTAGTGCATCAATGAGGCCTCGGAGGTGGGGTGGTAGCGAGAGTCATACACCTCCAAATCCACGCCGCCACTGTGCGAAACACCAGACGACAACAACCAACTGGAATAGATGTAGTTGACGGTGTTGTCGATACCGTTGACGGGACCCTGGTGGTTGAACTTTGCGTAGCGCGCACCCGGCACCTCCAGCGCCAGCATGCCGTCGGGCAGTGCCGCTTTCTGACTGACCTCAATCGCCGCAAAGTACTGCAGTTGATCCGAAGACGCCCGCACCGGGCTGACCACGCCATAGCAGACACCGGGCACCGCATGCGGCACTTCACCCAGCCGGGGCAAGAAGCTGGCCCATAGCGGGGGCAGCTTTTTAGCCAAGTTGTTCTTATCGGAATCGATACCGTAGAACAGCGTGCGCACCGCTACCAGCTGCATGGCGCGCTGTTCATACACCTCGGGCACAAGCGACACATTGCGGTGGATGTGGCGCAGGTAGTCTGCCTCCAGCTCCACCTTCTTCACAAACTGCGACCGGCTGCCAAACGCGCGGTACTGCCCCGGCGTGAGGTTGAAGCACGACTTGAAGGCGCGGGTAAAACTTTCTTGCGTCTCAAACCCTGCGGCCATGGCGATATCCAGAATCGGCAGCTTTGTGCTCAGTAACTGGTCCAATGCCTTGGCAAAGCGGCGCGAGCGTATATAGGTCTTCAGCGTCTCATTGGTCAGGGCGCGGAATACACGCTGGAAGTGCCATTGGCTCAATCCCGCTGCCTTGGCCACATCCGACAACGCGATGTCGGTGTCCAGATGCGCCTCCACATAGTCGATGCCATGCTGCACCTGTTTGAGGTAATGCACAGACCGCTGCCTCGTCAAGCGGCGGCGAAGAAGCCGGTCATGGCCACCAGCTTGCCATCGCTGTTGTATTGGCCATAGCTCGTGCCTTCGCCAATCACCTGGCCTTTGCCATCCAGCATGTTCCACGTAGCCAGGCTTTGCTGGTGATGGGTACTAAAGGTCTTGGTCTCAAAGTGGCCGCCGGGCACTTGTTGGTGAAACGCGTCCATGTAG